>NZ_JBITCL010000020.1:0-116884 GCF_044453165.1 Streptomyces sp. NPDC051740
CCCTGCTGCTCACCGTCAACGGTGTCGCGGCCGGCCTGCGCAACACCGGCTGACCCGCCGGAAAGAAGGGGTGGGCCCCCCCCCCGGAGGGCCGGGGGCCCCCCGTGTTCGGTTGGGGGAGCGCGAAAACAGGACCCAAACCCCCCCCCCCCCCCCCCCCCCCCCCCCCCCCCCCCCCCCCCCCCCCCCCCCCCCCCCCCCCCCCCCCCCCCCCCCCCCCCGCTTCCGCGTGTGCGGGGGCTCAGCCGAACCGGCGTACCCCCGACGGTGTCACCACCGCGTGCACCGGCCGGTCGTGCGGCTCGGCGGGGACGCGCGCGACGACCTCCGTGTCGTACAGCAGCACCACCAGCGCCGGACGCGCGCCCGCGCGGTCCAGCCGGGCGAGGACACGGTCGTAGGAGCCGCCGCCGCGTCCCAGGCGCGTCCCGCGCGTGTCGACGGCGAGGCCCGGCAGCAGCACGACGTCCGCCTCCGTGACGGCGTCCGGTCCGAGAAGCGGCCCCGAGGGCTCGAAAAGCGCCATCTTCGCGCCGTGCCGCACCCGTGTGAGCGAGTCCTCGCCCTCGTACACCCCCCAGTCCAGGTCGTTGTCGGGCAGCAGCGCGGGCAGCAGTACGCGTGCGCCCCGCGCGCGCAGCGCGTCGAGCAGCGCGAGCGTGCCGGGCTCGCCCCCCACGGAGACGTACGCCGCCACCGTGCGCGCGTGCGCCAGTTCGGGCAGTCCGAGTGCCTGCCGGGCCAGCGCGGTCGCGGATTCCCGCACGTCATCCGCCGTCAACCCGTTCCTCACCGTGAGGAGCTCTCGACGCCATGCCCGCTTGTCAAGATCGCTCGGACCTTCCGCGTGTTTCAAATCTGTCCCCGTACCGTTCCAATGTGCTCATATGAGAAGTAATTAATCGGAGCCCCAGATTCACTGCAAAGGGGCCCGATATGGTGGCGGACATGTCTCAGTCACACCCTCGGATCAGCAAGGCTGTCATCCCCGCAGCCGGTCTCGGCACCCGGTTCCTGCCGGCCACCAAGGCCACTCCCAAGGAGATGCTGCCGGTCGTCGACAAGCCGGCGATCCAGTACGTGGTCGAAGAGGCCGTCTCCGCCGGTCTCGACGACGTCCTCATGGTGACGGGCCGCAACAAGCGCCCCCTGGAGGACCACTTCGACCGCAACTACGAGCTGGAGTCCGCCCTCCAGAAGAAGGGCGACGCCGACCGCCTCGCCAAGGTCCAGGAGTCCAGCGACCTGGCCACCATGCACTACGTCCGCCAGGGCGACCCCAAGGGCCTCGGCCACGCCGTGCTGTGCGCCGCCCCGCACGTCGGCGACGAGCCCTTCGCCGTCCTCCTCGGCGACGACCTGATCGACCCGCGCGACCCCCTGCTCCAGCGCATGATCGAGGTCCAGCAGCAGCACGGCGGCAGCGTCGTCGCGCTCATGGAGGTGGCCCCCGAGCAGATCCACCTCTACGGCTCCGCCGCGGTCGAGGCCACCGCGGACTCCGACGTCGTCAAGGTCACCGGTCTGGTCGAGAAGCCCGCCGCCGAGGACGCGCCCTCGAACTACGCCGTCATCGGCCGCTACGTCCTCGACCCCGCCGTCTTCGGCATACTGCGCAAGACCGAGCCCGGACGCGGCGGCGAGATCCAGCTCACCGACGCCCTCCAGCAGCTCGCGACGGACGAGAAGGCCGGCGGCCCGGTGCACGGTGTCGTCTTCGAGGGCCGCCGCTATGACACCGGCGACCGCGGCGACTACCTGCGTGCCATTGTCCGACTCGCGTGCGAACGTGAGGACCTGGGCCCGGACTTCCGGACCTGGCTCCAGCGATACGTCACCGAGGAGATGCAGCAACGTTGAGCACCGCCGCGCCCCGCACCGCAGGCCCGGACCACCTCTGGTCGGTGGACGAGCACCTGGACGACATCCTCGCGACCGTCCGGCCCCTCGAACCCATCGAGCTGCACCTCCTCGACGCCCAGGGCTGCGTCCTGGTCGAGGACGTCACGGTGCCGGTCTCCCTGCCCCCGTTCGACAACAGCTCCATGGACGGGTACGCGGTGCGGGTCGCGGACGTCGCCGGCGCGAGCGAACGGTACCCGGCGGCCCTCGAGGTCGTCGGGGACGTCGCCGCCGGCGCGGCCGGCCTCCTCCACGTCGGCCCCGGCCAGGCCGCCCGCATCATGACCGGCGCCCCGCTCCCGCCCGGCGCCGAGACCGTCGTCCCCGTCGAGTGGACCGACGGCGGGCTCGGCGAGGGCCCGGCCACCGGGATGCGCGCCCGCAGCCTCGCCCCCGAGGGCGCCACCGGGCAGGTGAACGTGTACCGCCCGGCCGAGGCACGCGCGCACGTGCGCGCCCAGGGCAGCGACGTCAAGGCCGGTGACCGCGCCCTGGCGGCCGGCACCGTCCTCGGCCCGCCGCAGATCTCCCTGCTGGCCGCCATCGGCCGCGGCACGGTACGCGTGCGCCCGCGCCCGCGCGTGGTGGTGCTCTCCACCGGCAGCGAACTCGTCCAGCCCGACGAGGAACTGCGCCCCGGTCAGATCTACGACTCCAACAGCTTCGCCCTCACCGCCGCCGCGCGGGACGCCGGCGCGATCGCCTACCGCGTGGGCGCCGTCGCCGACGACGCCACGACCCTGCGGGACACCATCGAGGACCAGCTGGTGCGCGCCGACCTGATGGTCACCACCGGCGGCGTGAGCGTCGGGGCGTACGACGTCGTCAAGGAGGCGCTGTCGTACGCCGGGGACGAGGACGAGCCCGGCAGCGGCGTCGACTTCCGCAAGCTCGCCATGCAGCCGGGCAAGCCCCAGGGCTTCGGCTCCATCGGCCCCGACCACACCCCGCTGCTGGCCCTGCCCGGCAACCCGGTCTCCAGTTACGTCTCCTTCGAGCTGTTCGTCCGTCCCGCCATCCGCACCCTGATGGGCCTGACGGACGTCCACCGGCCGAGGGTCCGCGCGAAGCTCACCGCGGACCGGGCGCTGACCTCTCCCAAGGACCGCCGCCAGTTCCTGCGCGGCCGGTACGCCGACGGCACGGTGACCCCGGTCGGCGGCGCCGGCTCCCACCTCGTGGCGGCCCTCGCGCAGGCGAACGCGCTGATCGTCGTCCCCGAGGACGCCGAGTCCGTCGCGCCCGGCACCGAGGTCGAGGTGGTCCTGCTCGGCTGAGCGCGACCGGTTGGCGGTACCGTGTCGCGCACAGCAGGCCCGTGCGCCGCACCGCGACGGGCCAGGACCGGGAGCACCACACGATCATGACCGTGCCTTCCCGGGGGGAGACCCCCGGACCCTCCGAATCCTCCGAGCAGTCCCGTCTGACCCACATCGACGAGGCGGGCGCCGCCCGCATGGTCGACGTGTCGGGCAAGGACGTCACCGCGCGCACCGCGCGGGCCACCGGCCGCGTCCTCGTCTCACCGCGTGTGATCGAGCTGCTGCGCGGCGAGGGCGTCCCCAAGGGTGACGCGCTGGCCACCGCGCGCATCGCGGGCATCATGGGCGCCAAGCGCACCCCCGATCTGATCCCGCTCTGTCACCCGTTGTCGGTGTCCGGTGTGAAACTGGACCTGTCGGTCGCGGACGACGCCGTGGAGATCGCGGCGACCGTGAAGACGACGGACCGTACGGGCGTCGAGATGGAGGCGCTCACCGCGGTCTCCGTCGCCGCGCTCACCGTGATCGACATGGTCAAGGCGGTCGACAAGGAGGCGGTCATCACGGACGTACGGGTCGAGGGGAAGACGGGCGGCAAGTCGGGCGACTGGAGCCGGGCATGACTCTCGACGCTTCGGCCGGCGGCGCGCTGCCCGCTCCGTACAGCGCGCTGGTGGTCACCGCCTCCAACCGGGCCGCCGCCGGCGTCTACGAGGACAAGGGCGGCCCGCTGATCGCGGAGGGGCTGCGGCGCTTCGGCTTCGCGGTCGACGGCCCGCGGGTCGTCCCCGACGGCGACCCCGTGGAGGCCGCCCTGCGCGCGGGCGCCGACGCCGGGTACGACGTCGTCGTCACCACCGGCGGCACCGGCATCTCACCCACCGACCGCACCCCCGAGGCGACCCGCCGGGTCATCGACCGCGAGGTCCCCGGCATCGCGGAGGCCATCCGGGCGTACGGCCGCGACAAGGTGCCCACCGCCGCCCTCTCCCGGGGCCTCGCCGGGGTCGCGGGCTCCACGCTGATCGTCAACCTGCCCGGCTCCACCGGTGGGGTGAAGGACGGTCTCGCCGTCCTGGAGCCGCTGCTGAAGCACGCCGTGGACCAGCTGCGCGGCGGGGACCACCCGAGACCGGACACCACGGGCGGGGGTGCGAGCTGAACAGCCCACACTGGCCGGTCGAGCTGGTGGACGGCGACATCGTCCTCCGGCCGATAAGGCTGCGCGACCAGAAGGCCTGGCGCGAGGTCAACCGCCGCAACCGCGACTGGCTGCGGCCCTGGGAGGCGACGATCCCGCCGCCCACGCCCAGCGGCCCGGTCACCCACCGGCCGACCTACCGTCAGATGGTCCGCCATCTGCGCTCCGAGGCCAACGCGGGCCGGATGCTGCCGTTCGTCATCGAGTACCAGGGCCGTCTCGTCGGCCAGTTGACGGTCGCCGGGATCACCTGGGGCTCGATGTGCTCGGGCCACGTCGGCTACTGGGTGGACGAGTCGGTGGCCGGCCGCGGAGTGATGCCGACGGCCGTGGCGATGGTCGTGGACCACTGTTTCCGCGCCGTCGGACTGCACCGCGTCGAGGTCTGCATTCGCCCCGAGAACGGGCCGAGCCGCAGGGTCGTGGAGAAACTCGGATTCCGCGAGGAGGGCCTGCGCCCGCGATATCTGCACATCGACGGCGCCTGGCGCGACCACCTCGTCTTCGCGCTCACGGCGGAGGAGGTCCCCGACGGTTTGCTCGCCCGGTGGCGCCGGGCACGTTCCCAGGGGCGGTCCGGCCACGAGCGGCGTAATCCGGGAATCCCGCACGGCCCCGGAAATTGAATAAACGTTCGAATTTGAGCGGAAGGTGACCGCCTTCAGGCGTGGAATTCCCGCTTTGAGGGGGTCCCTGATCGCGCCGGTCACAAGAAAAGTTCGAAATATCAGCCAGATCGTGCGACACACCGGCCCAATTGGCGGATGGCCCCGTGCAAACCCCTCTACCGTGTGAGATGTGAGCAGCAGCGGCCTCATCTACGCAGTCATCGTCGGGGCCTGGGCCGCCTACTTGGTGCCGATGTGGCTCCGTAGGCAGGACGAGCTGAACGAGGCCCGTCCGACGGAACGCTTCAGCACCGCCATCCGATTGCTGTCCGGACGGGCGGGCATGGAGCGCCGGTACGCCAAGGACCTGCGGGCGCGCTCCGCCGACGAGGGGGAGTACGACGTCCACGACCCGGACGCGGTCACCGACACGGTGGACGTCCGGGCCTTCGCCGTGTCCCAGACCCGTCCGCAGACCCAGGCGCCCGTACCGTCGCTCCCCGAGGAGCGGCCGGAACCGGCACCTGCCCGTCCTCCGCGTGAGCACGCGGACGGGCGGACGCCCGGACCGGCCGCCGCGCGGGGACACGTCCCGGCCGCCCGCCGCGGACCGGACGCCCAGCGGGCACAGGCGGCACAGGCCGCCGCCGCGCGCGCCCAGCGCTCCAAGGCGCTCGCCCGACGCCGGCGCACCACCACGATGCTCTTCGCCGCCTTCACGCTCGGCGCGATCGTCGCGGCGGTCGGCGGACTGGCCTTCCTCTGGGCGCCCGGCGTGCCTGCCGTACTGCTGAGCGCGTACATCGCCTACCTCCGCTCCCAGGAGCGCCGCCGCTTCGCCTACCAGATGGACCGCCGCCAGGCCGAGGTCGCCGCGCAGCGGCTGCGCGAGCGGGAGCGCCAGCCGCGCCGCCGCCCGTCCGTCGAGGACGCCGACCCCGACGAACCGGAGGGACCGGAAGCGGGAGTCGACGTCGACCCGGGCATGACCGCGCTCGCCGCGGACCGGCGCGCGCTCGTCGAGCAGACCGACCACGCCGAGTGGGTCGACCAGCAGCGCGAGCGGCAGCGGCGGCCCGGCCAGGGCGGCGACAGCTGGGACCCGGTCCCGGTACCGCTCCCGACGTACGTGACCGCCCCGGTCGCCCCCCGTGCCACGGGCGACGTGGACCTGGGCGCCCCGGACACCTGGAGCTCGGCCCGCTCCAGCGCCGTACCGGCGGACGAGGCACAGGGCCCGGCCGACGAAGCGGACCCGGACCCGGCCGCCCCCGCCGACGACCGCAGCGACGCCCGCCGGGCCGCCTCGGCCCGCCGCTCCCGCGAACGCGGCCGCACCCCCCTCTTCGACCAGTACGAGGACGGCGACCGCCCGAAGGCCGCCAACGAGTAGTGCCGGGCCGACGGATTTCCGGGCACCCCGATCGGGATGCTAAAGTTTCACTCGTTGCAAGGGCCTGTGGCGCAGTCCGGTAGCGCACCTCGTTCGCATCGAGGGGGCCAGGGGTTCAAATCCCCTCAGGTCCACTGCACAGTTGGAAGCCCTCGCCGAGAAATCGGCGGGGGCTTCTTCGTGTTGCTCGAGGGCCGCCCTCATGGCTCCGTGGCAGTCGTCACATGAACGTCAACGGCGGTCCGTGGCCCGAGGGTGACCGGTACTGGCGAAGGTGATCCAGCATGTTGCCCGGGCGATGTCCGGGAGATACCAGACACGACCGCCGCCGGTGACCTCGATCTGCCGTTGCTCGCAGGTCTGCCCGCGATGAGTACCGTGTGCCAGGCTGCCCTTGAGCCGATGGTGCCGGGGTGACTCCACGGCCGGCCTGGGCGTGGTCCGCATGGCGAGCCAGGCGCGGTAGGTGTTCTCACGGGCCTGCTGGGCCAGGCTCTCCCAGCCCTTGGCCGAGGCGGCGTCCGCGAAGCGGACCTCCCAGTGCCCCTCTGGTGCCGGAGGCGCGACTCGGTCGCCGAGGCCCGCCGTCATGCGGCGTCCCGCGGGTCGGGCACCGGCCCGTAATCCTCACCGTGATCCCTGGTCAACGCGGCCAGAAGCTCGGGATCCGAGTGGACCTCCGCCGTGTGCTGCCAGGCGGTGAGCAATTGGGCGACGGAGGCGCTGTTGCCGAGTGAGTCGGCGGCCCGCATGGTGTCGACCAGTTCGACGGCGAAGGCGTGGAGGTCGGACTCCGGCAGGAACCGGACCCAGGGAAAGGCGTCCGGCAGTATGTCGAGGAGTAGTTCCGTACTCCCCGGTTCCCGGCGTGTCATCGCGGCGAGCATCCGAGTGGCTGCGGATACGACAGTCTGATCCTGCTCGGCCCGTGCCGCGGTGGTGAGGACCAGATCCTCGCCGTCCCTGCGGTGCAGCAGCAGACGTGGCGACTCCTTCAGCCGGGCCAGCGTCTGTTTGTTCTTGTTCACCAGCTCGGAGAAGTTCACGGCGGCGTTGTCAGCGCTCATGACTTCGAAAGTACTTTGAAAGTGAGGCCTGCGCTATCGGCCAAAAGAGGGGGAGCGCCGGCCGACCGGATGCCGAAAGCCCCCGGCTCGGGATCGAGCCGGGGGCGTGGTGTCGGTGGACCGTGAGGTCAGGCGACCGTCCACTTCTGGTGGGCGGCGCCGGTGCACGTCCAGATCCGCAGGGGCGTGCCGTCGGCGGAGGAGCCGCCCTTGACGTCCAGGCACTTGTCCGCACCGATGTTGGTCAGGTCGCGGGCGGAGGTGTAGGCCCACTGCTGGGCCTTGGTGCCGTTGCAGGTGTAGAGCTGCACGGGCGTCCCGTCCGCGGTGGAGGCGTCCCGGACGTCGAGGCACTTGCCGAGGGCGCGTAGGGTGCCGTCGCTGCCCAGGGTCCATTTCTGCGCGTCGACGCCGGTGCAGTCGTGCAGCTGGATCGGGGTCCCGTCCGCGGTCGAGGCACCGGCGACATCGACGCACATGTCGCCGATGCCCTTGATGGAGCCGGTCCTGGTGGTGCCGCCGTTCCCGGAGGAGCCGCCGGAGGCGGAGACGCGTACGTAGTCGATGGTCATCGTCTGCGGGAACGCGGTGCCGGCGTTCGGGCTGCCGGGCCAGTCGCCGCCGACGGCGAGGTTGAGGATGAGGAAGAACGGGTGGTCGTAGACCCACTTCCTGCCGCCGAGATCGGCAGGGGTGCGGGTCTGGTAGGTGGTGCCGTCGACGGACCAGGTGATCTTCTCGGGGCTCCAGTCGACCGCGAAGACGTGGAAGCCGTCGGCGAAGGCCGCGCCGCCCGGGAGCGTGTACGCGGCGCCGATGCCACCGCCACCGGAGTAGCCGGGGCCGTGGACGGTGCCGTGGACGATCCCGGGTTCGTAACCGACGTTCTCCATGATGTCGATCTCGCCGCTGTTGGGCCATCCAGCCGTGCCCAGGTCGTCGCCGAGCATCCAGAACGCGGGCCACATGCCCTGACCGCGGGGCACCTTGATACGTGCCTCGAAGTGACCGTAGGCCTGGGTGAAGGTCTGGGCGGTGTTGAGGCGGGCGGAGGTGTACTGGCAGGTGCCGTACCAGCACTGGAGCCCGGTGTCGGTGTTCTTGCGGGCGGTGATGACGAGGTTGCCGTCGCCGTCGAGGGCGGCGTTGTCCCTGCTGTCGCGGTAGTACTGCAGCTCGTGGTTCCCGTTGCCGCTGCCGCCGGTCTCCAGCGTCCACTTGCCGGGGTCCGGGGAGCTGCCGGCCGGGCCTTCGAACTCGTCGGACCAGGTCAGTGCGGTGGGGGTGGCGGCGTCGGCCCGGTCGGCGGACGGTCCCGTGGTGAGGAAGGCGAAGGCGGCGACGACCGCGGCGGAGACCAGCAGGACGAACCCGCCGAGCGACCACCGGCGTGCGCGGTGAGCGGCCATGGGTGAACACACCTTGTCTGTGGGGAAGTTCCGTGGGGGAGCCCCGATGCTACGGACGGTTGACGGTGCAACCAACTGCCCGGTTTGCGCTTCAAGCAGCCCTGACCTGCGGTTACTTGACGCCATAAGGTCTTCGGCTGATCGCTTAATGAGCGGTTAAGGCCGACTTAAGCGGGCGGAGGAGGAACGGGTCGACGCCACAGCCCGGCGATCCGCCGGGAGATCACGTACCCGCGGTCGTCGACGCGCCGAAAGGTGCCCGCTCCGGGCAGGGGTGGCTCCGGACGACGAGGCGTTCATCGCAGCGGAGGTCCTCAGCCGGCGGTCCCGTCCTCGCTTCCGGGTGCCTCGGAAGGTGCTTCGGGGCGGACGAAGGTTCCTTTGACGGGGACGGTGATAAGCAGTCCCTGATCCCGTAGGTCGCGGATGGCCCGGCGGACGGTGTTGACCGCTACGCCGTACTCCTCCGCAAGGTCGCGCTCTCCGGCGAGACGTGCGCCCACGGGAAGGCGCCCCGTTTGAATCTGCTCGGCGATGTGGTGTGCCACCTGCAGGTACACGTACACGTGACTCGTCGGGTCGGGTCGCCACTCACGTTTGTCGGCCATAACCGCACGCTAAAGCGGTGCTTAACAGGCGGCCACGTACGGGTGCAGTTGTCTGCTACCTATTGCACCCCAGTGCTTGCTAATGCAGAGTAGTCTCGAAGCAATGAAAAGACCCCGGCGAGGTGGCCAGACCTCCCGGGGCGCGGCCAACGCTGACAAGGAGCGTCGACATGCATGACCTTATCCGCCGTATCGCTCGGTGGCTGGACCTTCTCTTCGGCCCCGGAACCGGAACCCACCGCGCGGGCGACCCCCGCCCCGTCAACGTCACCATCCGCCCCACCGAGTCCGTCCGCCTCCCCTTCCGCCGTTCCCCGTACTGCCGGCACCTTCCGCTCGACGGAGCCGAGTCCCGGCTCGTTCGCCCGTACCTGGACCCCGACCAGTACGTCGTCGGGGCGGGGAGGGCGGCCGCGTGATGGAGTCGACCCCCTCGCTGAGGCTGCTGCCCTGGTCCTCGCTGGAAGGAAAGCCCTGCTTCCTCGTCAACGGCGGCGAGGGCGGATACGTCTCGCGGCTGGCCGACGAGACGGAGGCACGGCAGTTGGCCGACGGCCTGGAGATGCTCGGCCGCGCTCGACGGGTGCTGGACGATCCTCTGTCCCCGAACGTCGAGGTGTGCTACACCGCCGTCCGGCTCACCGAGTGCCTGGCGGACGCACTGCGCGTCGCGGAGTCCCGGGGCCGGCGCCTGTCCTCGTCGGACGCACGTGGCACCGGGAGCATCGTCAACAGTGGGACGGGTGGAGCGTGTTCATGAGTCTCCAGGCCGTGCGGTGGGCCGGTATCGAACGGCTCACCCGGGTCGTCGGGGAGGGCTATCGTCGTAGGCACGGCGCACCGAAGGAGCACGAAGGAGTACACCCGGTCATTTCCGCACACGCAGCAGAACCCACGCCGGCCGTCCCGCCCATGCCCGAGCGGAACCCCAAGGCGCTGCGTGCTGCCATCGCTCAGCACGCTCCCCAGCTTCTTCCGGACTTCGACGAGCACTGGAAGCGGGCGATCGCCGACACCTTCGACATCGGCCCTCTGCCCGCGTTCATGGCCCGCTGGTGGGGTGAGTACGCGATTGCCCGTGACCCGGACCTCGATGCCCATATGGCCGATCTTCATCACCGCGCGACAGAGTCCACCGACATCGCCGAGTCCGTGGCCCTTTTCGAAGAGGCGTCGAGGATCCGCTACCGGGTGCGGGACATGGAGCCCGGTCAGTGACCGACGAGTTCATGGGACCGCCTTGGCAGATGGACTGGCGGCTCGACGCCCTGGCCGACCGCGACGGCCTGCCGGAGCTCACGCAGAAGATGGTGGACGAAGCCCGTGCCGAACTGGTCACCGCGGAAGATCCGTACTTCCGTGGGATCGACGCCGATGCCGGCCTCCCGAAGAACGTGTACGTCGAACCGGTACGGTCCACCGACCCCAAGGGGTCGCACATCCTGTACTTCGACAACCATCGGGCGTGGCTGATCTACACCTTCGTTCGCCGCGCCAAGGATCCCCGGATCATCGCGGAAGAGGTCTTCTGGCAATGACCCGGCGCCGGTCTCAGAGCGTCTTCGCGTAGCAGCGGCTGTCCTCGTGGAAGCGGTAGTAGCCGAACTTCTCGCAGGGCTCGTAGCCGCTGGAGGTGTACAGGGCGATGGCCTCCGGCTGCTTGGTGCCGGTCTCCAGGACCATGCGGGTGCGGCCGGCCGCGCGGGCGTCCTCCTCCAGGGCGGCCAGGATGCGGCGGGCCAGGCCCCGGCCGCGCATCTGCTCGGTCACGTACATGCGCTTGAGCTCGGCGTCGCCGTCGCGGTTGCCCTCGTCGTTGGCGTCCTGGACGCGCCAGCCGCCGGAGGCCACGGGGACGTCGGACTCGTCGTAGGCGATCAGGTAGGTGCCGTTGGGAGGCCTGAAGTCCGCCGGGTCCATGGGGGTGGCGTCGCCGCCGTCGCCGTAGCGGACGTGGTACTCGGCCTGGACTTCGGCGTCCAGTTTCACGGCGTCGGGGTGGTCGTAGGGGACCGGGCGGATATCCATGCCCAGAACCGTAAAACATGCCCGGACCTGGAGTGTCGTATCGTGCCCTGATGCTCACTGTGACCTCCGTCAACGTCAATGGACTGCGGGCCGCCGCCAAGAAGGGCTTCGTGGAGTGGCTGGCCGGGACCCCCGCCGATGTGCTGTGCCTGCAGGAGGTGCGGGCGGAGGCGAAGCAGCTTCCGGAGCAGGTGCGGGAGCCCGAGGGGTGGTACGTGACGCACGCGCCCGCCGCTGCCAAGGGGCGTGCGGGGGTGTCCCTGTACTCCCGGCGTGAGCCCGAGCGTGTTCAGGTGGGGTTCGGGTCGGACGAGTTCGACGACAGTGGGCGGTACGTGGAAATCGACCTGCCCGGTGTGACCGTCGCCTCGCTGTACCTGCCGTCCGGGGATGTCGGGACCGAGCGGCAGGACGAGAAGGTCCGGTTCATGGACCAGTTCCTCGTCCACCTGAAGGAGCTGCGCGAGCGGGCCGCCGCCGACGGGCGGGAGGTCGTCGTCTGTGGGGACTGGAACATCGCCCACGAGAAGGCCGACCTGAAGAACTGGCGTGGGAACACCAAGAGTTCAGGGTTCCTTCCGGAGGAGCGGGAGTGGCTGTCCCGGGTGTTCGATCCGAACGACGGCGGGTACGTCGACGTCGTGCGGGCGCTGCATCCGGACACGGAGGGGCCGTACTCCTGGTGGTCCTATAGGGGGCGGGCTTTCGACAATGACACCGGATGGAGGATTGACCTGGCTGTCGCGACGCCAGGGCTTGCCGCGCGTGCGGTCAAGGGGTTCGTCGAGCGGGCTGCCAGCCATGAAGCACGGTGGTCGGACCATGCGCCGGTGACGGTGGTCTTCGACGCGTGACCGTCTCGGTGTGAGCACGCGGAGTGTGGCGAGTGCTCACACCGAGCACCGGTGACTCAGCGGTTCGGCCGTGCGCCATCGCCGATCACGAAGGACAACGGATCCTGCGGTGGCTGCCGGTGGAGCGTGATCGCAGCAGGTCCTGCAGGCTGTCGAATTCCGCCTGGGTGAGCAGGGGCGGACCGATCAGCACCGGTGTGCCATCGGGGTCGCGAACAGTCCGGCCCTGATGGACTCGATGCCCCATCAGTGAAGGGCTGCGCAACACTTTGGAGAGAGTGCCGGACGTCCAGCGGAATCGCTCGAAGTCGCGCCCGTGGCGGCGGCCTCCCATGGGGCGCCCTTGAAGCTGGGCATGGCGGTCTCGTGGCACTGGTACGCCCGTGTCGTTGAGCTGGCGCGCGATGGTGATCAGGGACAGTCCCGAGCGCACATCGTCGACGATTGCTCGGACGATGACGGCGGAGCCAGGATCGGGTGTCAGACACCAGCCGCTACCCGAGGGGTGGGGCGACTTCTGGTAGCCAAACGGAACCAGACCGCCTCCGTAGCGGCCAACCATGCGCAGCGCCTCATGACTGCTGGTGAGCCGGGAGGAAAGTGTGCGGGCTTCCTGTTCGGCGACCTGGGCCAGGTCCATGCAGCGCCGGGCTGATGAGCTGTCCGCCTGCGGTGACAGCACGAGGGGACTGTCACCGTCCGGGTTGCCGAAGACGAGAGTTCGGGCATGCTTCTGCCCCCATGCGATCAACTCGGCCATGTGGGCCACGGACCGGACGGCGCGGTCCACGTGGGACCACACGATGGCCTCGTAGGCGTCAGGTTGCTGCAGCCAAGTCGACAGGGACGGCCGTTCGAACGGCGATGTGCTGCGGGCCGAGACACCGAGATCTGCTGTCTCGGCGATCAGCGTGAATCCGAGCTGTTCGGCGCACAGTCGGACCGTACCGCGCTGTCGTTCCGGCGATGTGGTCACGTTTGTGAGTCGGCTGAGGCGCAGGGCTGCGAGGGCTCTGGGCCGCTCGGCGGAGAATACGGGACGCGAAGGTCGCGGAGCCGGTCGGTGGTTACGCTTGGGCATGTCGGCACTCCTCGACAGTGTCGGCCGCACCCCGGGGCTGGTGGAACAGTCGCCGGGGCCTTTCGTTCTCACTGTCGGAGTGCGAACTGGCTTCCGTCCGCCAATTCCCGGAATACACCCCGATGGAGTGAAGGGCTTACGAGGGTTCAGCCTGCTTGCGCAGGCGCCGGTCCAGGGCCAGGGACAGTTCCGCGTCGACCACGCTGCGGGCCAGCGGGCGCAGGCGGTGGAGGGACTCCTCCGGGGCGTGGCGGAGGATCAGGCCGGCGAAGAGGTCGGCCAGGGCGTCGGCGTGGGTGCGGACCTCCGCGCCGGCGCGGAGCACCTCCGCGAGCGGGATGCCCTCGCGGACCAGGGCCGACGACACGTCCAGCAGGCGCCGGCTGATGTGGACGATCTCCTCGCCGTCGACGCCGAGGTAGCCGAGGTCCAGCGCGGCGGCCAGGTTCTCCGGGGTGACCTCGCCGGCGAAGTGGTCGGCGAGTTCCTCGGGGGTGAGGCGGACGGGGACCTCGTCGGTGGGGGTGTCCATGCCGAGGAGTTCGCCGACGTCGCGGCCGTGGTCGAAGGCCTCGGCGAGTTCCGCTATGCCGTTCAGGTTGTGGCCGCGTTCCAGCAGCGCCGTGATCGTGCGCAGACGGGCCAGGTGGTGGTCGTCGTACCAGGCGATACGGCCCTCGCGGCGCGGTGGCGGGATCAGCTTGCGCTCGCGGTAGAAGCGCAGCGTGCGCACCGTGATGCCGGCCAGCCGGGCCAGCTCGTCCATGCGGTACTCGCGCCGCTCACCGGGTCCTTCGCTCTCTTCTGCCACGCCTGAAGCCTAGGGCGTACCGGCGGTAACTTTCCTCGCGTGCCCCCTACCCATCAGTACGGAGCTGCTCTACGCTCCCCATTGCGCCAGTGTTCACTGGCGGAGTTCTGAGCGATGCGTGGAGGCTTCGGGATGGCCGAGCACGAGCACGAGCACGAACAAGGGCACGAGCATGTACGGGTGGCGGTGGTCGGGTCCGGGTTCGGCGGGCTCGGGGCCGCCGTGCGGCTGCGGCGCGAGGGGATCACCGACTTCGTCGTCCTGGAGCGGGCGGGCGGTGTCGGCGGCACCTGGCGCGACAACAGCTACCCCGGCTGCGCCTGCGACGTGCCGTCGCACCTGTACTCGTTCTCCTTCGCGCCCAATCCCGACTGGCCCCGCTCCTTCTCCGGGCAGCGGCACATCCGCGCCTACCTGGAGCACGTCACCGACGTCTTCGGGCTGCGGCCCCACATCCGCCTCGACTCGGAGGTGAAGCGGATGGTGTGGGACAGCGAACGGGTGCGGTGGGAGATCGAGACCAGCAGCGGGAACCTCAGCGCGGATGTGGTGGTGTCCGCCACCGGGCCGCTGTCCGAACCCAGGCTGCCGGACATCCCCGGCCTCGACACCTTCCCCGGCAAGGTGTTCCACTCCGCCCAGTGGGACCACGACTACGACCTGCGCGGCAAGCGGGTCGCCATGGTCGGCACCGGGGCGTCCGCGATCCAGATCGTGCCCTCCATCCAGCCGCTCGTGTCGCGGCTGACGCTGTTCCAGCGCACCCCCGCCTGGGTCCTGCCCCGCGTCGACCGGCCCATCAGCGGTGCCGAGCGCGCCCTGCACCGGGCGCTGCCCGTCACCACCAAGCTGCGCCGCGGACTGCTCTGGGGCATCAGGGAGTTGCAGGTCCAGGCGTTCACCAAGCACCCCGGCGAGCTCGGCTTCGTCGAGCAGCTGGCCAAGCGGAACATGGCCCGCGCCATCAAGGACCCGGCCCTGCGCGCCAGGCTCACCCCCGACTACCGCATCGGCTGCAAGCGGATCCTGCTGTCCAGCACCTACTATCCGGCGCTCGCGCAGCCCAACGTCGACGTCGTCGCGAGCGGTCTGAGCGAGATCCGCGGGTCCACCGTCGTCGGTGCCGACGGGAGCGAGGCCGAGGTCGACGCGATCGTCTTCGGGACCGGGTTCCACGTCACCGACATGCCCATCGCGGAGCGGGTCGTCGGCGCCGAGGGGAAGACCCTCGCCGAGAGCTGGGCGGGCGGGATGCAGTCCCTGCGCGGTGCGGCCGCCGCCGGGTTCCCCAACTGGATGACGATCATCGGGCCCAACACCGGCCTCGGGAACTCCTCCATGATCCTGATGATCGAGTCCCAGCTGAACTACCTCGCCGACTACATGCGGCAGCTGGACGTCCTGGGCGGCCGGGTCGCCCTCGACGCCCGCCCCAGCGCCGTACGCGCCTGGAACCACCGGGTGCAGGAGCGGATGAAGCGCACGGTGTGGAACACCGGCGGCTGCACCAGCTGGTACCTCGACGAGAGCGGGCGCAACACCACCATCTGGCCCGGTACGACGAGCGAGTTCCGGCGTGAGACCCGGCGGGTCGACCTCGCCGAGTACGCCGTCCTGCGGGCGCACCCCAACACCGTGGTCACCCAGGAGAACGCCGAGGTGACCGCGTGAGCCGCCGCACCCACGTCACCTCCGGGCCGTACGCCCCGCCCGCCGCCGCCCGTGAACTGACCGCCCTCTCCGCCGACGGCGCCCGGCTGCACGTCGAGGTGCACGGCCCCGAGGAGGCGCCGGCGGTCGTCCTCGCCCACGGCTGGACCTGCTCGACCGCGTTCTGGGCGGCGCAGATCCGGGAACTGGCCGCCGACCACCGGGTCATCGCCTACGACCAGCGCGGCCACGGACGCACCCCCGCGAGCCCGGCGTGCGGCACCGACGCGCTCGCCGACGACCTCGAAGCCGTACTCACCGCCACCCTCGCGCCCGGCGAACAGGCCGTGGTCGCCGGGCACTCCATGGGCGGGATGACGGTGATGGCCGCCGCCACGAGGCCCGCGTTCCGCGCGCACGTGGCCGCCGTCCTGCTGTGCAGCACCGGCAGTTCGCGGCTGGTCGCCGAGTCGACGGTGCTGCCGATACGGGCGGGCCGGGCGCGGACCTGGCTGACCGGGCACATCCTCGGCTCCCGGGCCCCGCTCGGGCCGGTCACCCCGCTCGCCCGCCGGATCCTCAAGTACGCCACGATGGGCCCCGCCTCCGCCCCGGACATGGTCGAGGCGTGCGCCCGTATCGTGCACGCCTGCCCGCGCGCGGTGCGCCACGCCTGGTCGCACGTGCTCGACGGGCTCGATCTCGACCACGGACTAGCCGAGTTGCGGGTACCGGTCGAGATCGTCGTCGGCGGCGCGGACCGGCTCACCCCGCCGGTGCACGCCCGGTCGCTCGCCGCCGCGCTGCCGAACTGCCTCGGCGTCACCGAGCTGCCCGGCATCGGCCACATGACCCCCGTCGAGGCGCCCGGCCTGGTCACCGGGAGGATCCGCGCCCTGGCCGCCGCCCACATCAACCCCGTACCCGCCGTCGAGGAGAGCGCATGAGCAGGGTCAGTCTCGAAGGAAGGGTCGCCGTCGTCACCGGAGCGGCGCGCGGGGTCGGGGAGTTGCTGGCCCGCAAGCTCTCCGCGCGCGGGGTGAAGGTGGCGCTCGTCGGGCTGGAGCCGGACGCGCTCAAGGACGTCTCCGCGCGGCTGCACAGCGACAGCGACCACTGGTACGCGGACGTCACCGACCACGAGGCGATGGCCAAGGTCGCCGAGGAGGTCCGGGAGCGGTTCGGCCGGGTCGACATCGTGGTCGCCAACGCCGGTGTGGCGACGGGCGGTCCGTTCACCGAATCCGATCCGGAGTCCTGGCGGCGGGTGATCGAGGTGAACCTGATCGGATCGGCGGTCACCGCGCGGGCGTTCCTGCCGCTGCTCGCCGAGAGCCGCGGCTATCTGCTCCAGATAGCCTCCCTCGCCGCGATCACCCCGGCGCCGATGATGACGGCGTACTGCGCCTCCAAGTCCGGTGTGGAGGCGTACGCGCACGCGCTGCGCGCCGAAGTCGGCCACCGGGGCGTGAAGGTGGGCGTCGGCTATCTGTCGTGGACCGACACCGACATGGTGCGCGGGGCCGATCAGGACGACGTGATGCGGGAGTTGCGGCAGCGGCTGCCGTGGCCGTCGAACAAGACCTATCCGCTGGGGCCCGCGGTGGACCGGCTGGTGGCCGGCATCGAGCGGCGGGCGAGCCATGTGTACGGGCAGTGGTGGCTGCGCGGGATGCAGGGCGTGCGCGGCTGCCTGCCCGCGGTCATCGGGACGGTGGGGCAGCGGGAGATGCGGCGCTTCGGGGACCGGCTCGCGGGCGTCCGCACGGGGTTGGTCGGGGCGGGCGGCGACGCCGATGAGCAGCACCGGAACACGGTGCGTGACTGATCGACATGCGTGGGGTGACGGGGCGTGTGAATCTGATCGGGCAAGTTCCCCCACCCCACAACGGGAGTGAACCCACATGGGTATGAAGGATCAGTTCCAGGAGAAGTCCGAGCAGTTCCAGCAGCAGGCCAAGCAGCGTGCCCAGCAGGGCAAGGAGCAGATGCAGGGCCGTGGCCGCCGGCGGGACGAGGGCATGGACGAGCAGCACCGCCAGCGGGAGCCCCGGGAGCCCCGGGAGTCCGAGGAGCGCTTCGACCAGGACTACGACGTCTGACGTCGAGCGGCGAAGACGTCCGAAGACGATCGAAGACGCTTGAGGACGTCTGAACGCGTCGTGCGCTGAAGCGGAAGGGGTGCCCCATGGCGAAGGGGGCACCCCTTCCTCACGTCCGGGGCGGCAGCTTCGGCCGGGAGCGGTCGGGCAGGTCGCGGTAGGCCGGGGGCGTCGCCGGGGGTTCGGCCTCCAGCAGCTCCAGGGCGAGCCGTACCGCGTCGTCGAGCACCGCGTACCGGCCCTCGGCCCAGTCCAGCGGGGTGCGCAGCGCCTCCAGGTCGGGGGCGACGCCCTTGTTCTCCACGGACCAGCCGTACGCGTCGAACCAGGCCGCGTTCATCGGCACCGTGATCACCGTGCCGTCGCCGAGCCGGTGCCGGCCGGTCATGCCGACCACCCCGCCCCAGGTGCGCTGGCCCACCACCGGGCCCAGCTCCAGCAGTTTGAACGCGGCGGTGATCATGTCGCCGTCGGAGCTGGTCGCCTCGTCCGCGAGCGCCACGAGCGGTCCGCGCGGGGCGTTGGAGGCGTACGACACGGGCTGGGCGTCGCGGGTGAGGTCCCAGCCGATGATGGTGCGGGTCAGCTTCTCCACGACGAGTTCGCTGATGTGGCCGCCGGCGTTGCCGCGCACGTCCACGATCAGCGCGGGGCGGGACATCTCCATGCGCACGTCGCGGTTGAACTGGGCCCAGCCGGAGCCGCCCATGTCGGGGATGTGCAGGTAGCCACAGCGGCCACCGCTCAACTCCCGCACCACCGCGCGGCGTTTGGCGACCCAGTCCTGGTAGCGCAGCGGCGTCTCGTCGACGAGCGGGACGACGGCGACCCGGCGGGGCGGGCCCTCTGCCGGAAGGAAGGTCAGCTCCACGGTCGTACCGCCCGCGCCCGCGAGCAGCGGGTAGGGGCCGGTGACCGGGTCCACCGGGCGGCCGTCGACGTGGGTGAGGACCGCGCCCTCGCGGATGCCGGTGCCGGCCAGCGGGGAGCGGGCGCGGGAGTCGGAGGAGTCGCCGGGCAGGATCCGCTTGACGGTCCAGCCCTGCTCCCTCGGGACGAGGTTGGCGCCGAGCAGGCCCTGGCGGCGCTGGTAGTGCGGGGGTCCCTCGTTGCGGCGGGCGGCGGTGACGTAGGCGTGGGAGGTGCCGAGTTCGCCGAGGACCTCGCGCAGCAGGTCCGCGAAGTCGTCGGGGGAGGCGACCCGTTCGACCAGCGGACGGTACTGCTCCAGGATCGCGTCCCAGTCGATGCCGCCCATGCCGGGTTCCCAGAAGTAGGCGCGGATCAGCCGTCCGGCCTCCGCGTAGGCCTGGCGCCACTCGGCGGCCGGGTCGGCCTCGTGCAGGATGCGGCGGGCGTCGATCCACACCGTGGAGTCGCTGTCGCCGGGCTCGGTGGCGGGCACCGCGCGCAGCTCACCCTCGTCGACCACGACCAGCCGGGTGCCGTCGCCGCTGACCGCGAAGAAGTCGAGGTCGCCGACGAGTTCGGACCTCTTCGCCTTGCCGATGTTGAAGTGTTCCAGCGTGGGCCGGCCGCTGGTGTCACCGGGGTTGGCGAAGGTCTCGCCGAGCGCGCCGGAGATCGGCCAGCGCAGCCAGACAAGACCGCAGCCCGCGACCGGGTACAGCCCCGAGTACTTGGAGGCGGAGACCGGGAAGGGCGTGACCCTGCTCTCCAGGCCCTCCGCCTCGACGGTCACCGTGCCGGCCTCGCCGCCCTCCTCGGCGTCCTCGCGCTCGACCGGGTCCAGCCCGCCGGCGGCCGGGCGGCCCTCGGGGTTCAGGGCGAACGGGGAGGGGGTCGCCGACGACAGCGGCACCAGATAGGGGCGGCAGCCCAGCGGGAACGACAGGTCTCCGGTGTGCACGTCGTACACCGGGTCGAAGCCGCGCCAGGAGAGGAAGGCGAGATAGCGGCCGTCGAGGGTGAAGACCGGGTTCTCGTCCTCGAAGCGGCCGTTGGTGACGTCGAGCACCAGCAGGTCCTTGATCCGGGCGAGTTTGATCTGCCGCAGCGACCGCCCGATCACCGGGTGGGACCAGGCCAGCCAGGCCCCGTCGGGGGAGAACGCGAGGTCGCGCACCGGCCCGTTGCCGGAGTGGATCAGCTCGGTGACCTCTCCTTGGCCCTCCTCGTCGGTGTCGACCAGCAGCAGCCGTCCGTCGTGCGCGGCGACGGCCAGCCGCTGCCCGTCGGGGTCGGCGACCATCTCCAGCACCCGGCCCAGCTTCCCGGCGGCCAGCCGCCGGGGGGCGCGCTGGCCGGTGGCCCGGGGCAGGGAGGCGATCTCGACGGCGTCCTCGCCCTCGGCGTCCGTCACGTACGCCACCTGGTCGCCCGCGCCGAGCATCTCCGGGAGCCTGACCCGTACGCCCGGGGTGTCGGTGAGGGTGCGCGCGGGACCGTCGCGGTGGGTGAGCCAGTACAGGCTGCCGCGTACGACGACGGCGCTCGCGCGGCCGGTCTCGTCGACCGAGATGCCGTCGAGGTGGCGGGCGGCGGGCACCTGGTAGGGGCGCCGCCCGGAGCGCGGCCCGCTCAGCGTCACGTCGAGCCGGCGCGGGGTGGCGCCGGGGGACAGGTCGTCCACGAGCCACAGGTCGCCGGCGCACTGGTAGACGACCCGGGTGCCGTCGCCGGCGGCGTGCCGGGCGTAGAAGGCGTCGTGGTCGGTGTGGCGGCGCAGGTCGGAGCCGTCGTACGCGCACGAGTAGAGGTTGCCGACACCCTCGTGGTCGGAGAGGAAGGCGATCCGGCCGGCGACGAACATGGGGGAGTGCAGATGGCCGTCGAGGCCGTCGAGGAGCCGGTGTCCGTGCAGCCAGAGCCTGCCCGTGGCGCCGCCCCGGTAGCGCTTCCAGGAGGCCGGTTCGTGCGGCGGGGTGCCGGTGAGCAGCAGCGACTTGCGCTCGCCTTCGATGTCGGCGACCTGGATGTCGGAGACCGGGCCCCACGGCAGTTTGCGGCCGGGGCTGCCGTCGCAGGCGAGTTTGTAGGCCCAGGTGAAGTAGGAGAAGGGCTCGCCGTGCGAGGCGACGGCGAGGATCTCGGCGTGGCCCTCCTCGTCGGGGGGTGCCCAGCCGCAGACCCGGGTGTCGGAGCTGCCCCAGTAGGTGAGGCGCCGGCCCGGTCCGCCGTCCACCGGGACCAGGTGCACCTCGGGGTCGAGGCTGCGCCAGCTCGTGTACGCGATGTGGCGGCCGTCGGGGGAGAAGCGGGGGTGGCCGAGCTTGGTGCGGTCGACGGTGAGCCGCCAGGCGCGGCCCGGTCCGTCGAGCGGGGAGAGCCAGAGGTCGTCCTCGGCCACGAAGCACAGCAGGTCGTCCTTGAGGTGGGGCAGACGCAGATAGCTCACCTCTCCCATGCTTTGCCGGGGCCCCGGGCCCGGCAACTTATAAGAAAGCGACAACCGTGACGCAGACCACGAACGAAACCGTTTCGTTTCGCTAGGGGGTGGAGTACCTTCGTCTTGTACGAAACCGTGTCGTTTCTTTGACGCGGTGGGCGCCGGAGCGGAAAGGTGAGCGGTATGAGTGAAACAGCGACGACGCGTCGCAGCCGGATCACCCCCGAGCGCGAGGCCGAGCTGTACGGCGCCGTGCTCGCCCTGCTCCGCGAGGTCGGCTACGACGCCGTCACCATGGACGCCGTGGCCGCCCGCACCCGGTCCAGCAAGGCCACCCTCTACCGTCAGTGGGGCGGCAAGGCCGAGCTGGTGGTGAGAGCGATGCGCAGCCAGAAGCCGGGCGGCATCGCCGACATCGACACCGGGTCCCTGCGCGGCGACCTGCACGCCGTCGTCGGCCGTGAGGACGACTGCGTCATGGAGCAGAACGCCGCCCTGATGCGCGCGCTCGCCATGGCCGTGCACATGAACGACGATCTCCGCCAGGCGTTCAAGGAGCTCCTGGTCGAACCGGAGATGGAGGAGTTCCGGCGGATGATCCGGCGCGCGGTCGACCGGGGCGAGATCGGCCCGGACAACCCGGCGCTGGACTACATGGTGCACATGCTCGTCGGCGCGTTCGCCACCCGGACGCTGATCGACGACCTGCCGCCCACGCGGGAGTTCCTCACCTCGTACATCGACGCCGTGGTGCTCCCCGCCCTCGGCGTGACCCCTCACTGACCGTCCCCACGGTCAGCCGTCACCACCTGACGTCACCGCTCACGTCGTCGGGCTGATCACACCTGCCCCGAAGCAACCACGACCTGACCGGGAGTACGCCCTCGTGGCCACTTTCCTCTATCGACTCGGCCGGTTCGCCTTCAGGCGACGGCACCTCGTAGCCCTCGTCTGGGTGGCGCTGCTGGCGCTCGCGGGCGTCGGCGCCGCCGGCGCCCCGGCGGCCGGCAACTCGTCCTTCTCCATCCCCGGCACCGAGGCCCAGAAGGCCTTCGACCTGCTGGAAGAACGTTTCCCCGGCTCCAGTGCCGACGGGGCGACCGCACGTGTCGTCTTCAAGGCGCCCGCCGGCGAGAAGATGACCGACGCCGACAACAAGGCGACCGTCCGGAAGACCGTCGACGAGCTCTCCGACGGCTCCGAGGTCGCCCGCGTCACCGACCCGTACCAGGGCGGCGGCGTCAGCCAGGACGGCACCATCGCCTACGCCTCGGTGAGCTACAAGGTCTCCGGCATGGAGCTGGAGGACACCTCCCGCGACGCCCTGGAGGGCGCCGCCGAGGACGCCCGTGACTCCGGGCTGACCGTGGAGATCGGCGGTGACGCCCTCCAGGCCGTCCCGCACACCGGATCCGCCGAGATCATCGGCATCGGCGTCGCCGCGGTCGTCCTCGTCATCACCTTCGGTTCGCTGCTCGCGGCCGGGCTGCCGCTGCTCACCGCGATCATCGGTGTCGGCATCGGAGTCTCCAGCATCACCGCCCTCGCCAGCACCCTGGACCTCGGCTCCACCACCTCCATCCTGGCCTCGATGATCGGCCTCGCGGTCGGCATCGACTACGCGCTGTTCGTCGTCTCCCGCTACCGGGCCGAACTGGCCGAGGGCCGAGGGCGCGAGGAAGCGGCCGGCCGGGCCGTCGGCACCGCGGGCTCCGCCGTGGTCTTCGCAGGTCTCACCGTCGTCATCGCCCTGGTCGGTCTGTCGGTCGTCAACATCCCGATGCTGACGAAGATGGGCATCGCCGCCGCCGGCACCGTCGCCATCGCGGTCCTGATCGCCCTCACCCTGATCCCCGCCCTGCTCGGCTACGCCGGCCGCCGGGTCCGCCCCGCCGGCGAGAAGAGCAAGCTGCTCGGCGGGGGCCGCGCCGGGAAGAAGCCGCAGCGCCCGAACATGGGCACCCGCTGGGCCAGCTTCGTCGTGCGCCGCCCGCTGGCCGTGCTGCTGCTCGGCGTGGTCGGCCTGGGTGCCGCGGCCGTCCCGGCGGCCTCGCTGGAACTGGGTCTGCCCGACGACGGCTCGCAGTCGACGTCCACCACCCAGCGCCGCGCCTACGACCTGCTCTCCGAGGGCTTCGGCCCCGGCTTCAACGGCCCGCTGGTGGTCGTGGTCGACGCCAAGGACAGCGACGACCCGGATGCCGTCTTCAAGCAGGCCGGCGACGACATCAAGGGCCTCGACAACGTCGTGAACGTCGCCCCGGCCGCCCCCAACAAGGCCGGCGACACGGCGACGATCACCGTCATTCCCGACTCCAAGCCCTCCTCGGTGACCACCGAGGACCTGGTGCACGACATCCGTGACACCGGCGCGGACATCAAGGCCGGCACCGGTGCCGGCGTCCTGGTCACCGGCTCCACGGCCATGAACATCGACGTCTCGCAGAAGCTCAACGACGCGCTGGTGCCGTATCTGGTCCTGGTGGTCGGTCTGGCGTTCCTGCTGCTGATCGTCGTCTTCCGGTCGGTCCTGGTCCCGCTGAAGGCCGCCCTCGGCTTCCTGCTGTCGGTCCTCGCGGCCCTCGGCGCGGTCGTCGCCGTCTACCAGTGGGGCTGGCTGTCCGGCCTGATGGGCGTCGAGGAGACCGGTCCGATCATGTCGATGATGCCGATCTTCATGGTCGGCGTGGTCTTCGGACTGGCCATGGACTACGAGGTGTTCCTCGTGACCCGGATCCGGGAGGCCTACGTCCACGGCGAGAAGCCGGGGCAGGCCGTGGTGACCGGCTTCAAGTACAGCGCCCGGGTGGTGACCGCCGCCGCGGTGATCATGATGGCCGTGTTCTCCGGCTTCATCGGCTCCAGCGAGGCGATGGTCAAGATGATCGGCTTCGGCCTCGCGGTCGCCGTCCTCTTCGACGCGTTCGTCGTCCGCATGGCGATCGTCCCGGCGGTGCTGGCCCTGCTCGGCAAGCGGGCCTGGTGGCTGCCGAAGTGGCTGGACCGGATCCTGCCCAACGTGGACGTCGAGGGCGAGGGCCTGCGCACGGACGACGACAGGAAGGACGGGGACCGGGAACTCGTACGGGCCTGACGGCCCGAGCGAGTACGCAGAACCGGCCGGTGAGGGCTCCGTGGGGACGGGGCGCCCTCACCGGCTTCCTTCTGCGGGAGTTCCGGGACTCCGTGTCAGGTGCCGTATACCGTGGAGCGATGTCCGACGTGAACGACCCAGACCACCAATTCTCCGTTGTCGACCGTGTAGATGACGCGGTAATCGCCGACACGGAGTCGGCGCCGGTCGGGCTGGGAGACGAGCGCCGTGGTGTGGAAGCCGAGCGGGTCGGTCTCCAGTTCCGTCAGTTTGACCAGGATCCGGAGTGCCATGTCCCGGGGGATCTTGCGCAGCTCCGCCTGAGCCTCCGGCCGGAAGACGGTGCGATACGTGTTACTCACCGCGCTCCAGCGTCTCCCTCATGACGTCCTCGATCGGGATGCCGGCCGCCGGATTCGCCATGCGCTCGTCGATGATCCGGTTGATCTCGCGCTCTTCCCATTCCTGGTACCTGCGAAGGACCTCTATCGACACGACTGCGGCCACCTGCCTGCCACGCCGGGTGATGACCGTGGGTGTGTCGTCACGGTCGGCCCGCTCGACCACCTCGGCCAGGTGGGCGCGCACGTCACGGATGGACTCTATGGGCATCTGCGTCATGCACCAAAGGTACATGGTGTTCCATGTGTACACACCGGCTCGTTGTTGTCGGCGTTCCCGGTCGCTCCGGGACGACGTGCGCGAGCGCACCCCGTGACCCCGCTGGTGACCGCGGCCGTCCTGCTCGCCGCGGTCACCCACGCCGGCTGGAACGCCATCGCGCACCGGATCACCGACAAGCTCGTCGGGTTCACGCTGATCTCCGGCGGCGGGCTGCTGATCGGGCTGGCGCTGGTGCCGTTCGTGCCGTTCCCGGCGGCCGGGGCGTGGCCGTACCTGTTCTGCTCGGCCGCGATCCACATGGCGTACTACGCGCTGCTGATGAAGTCCTTCCGGCTGGGCGACTTCGGTCAGGCGTACCCCATCGCACGGGGCAGCGCGCCCCTGGTGGTCACGCTCCTGGCCGCCGTGTTCGCGCACGAGGTGCCCGACGGCTGGGCCGCCGCCGGGATCGCCCTGTCCTGCGCGGGCCTGACCGGCGTCGCCCTGTGGGGACTGCGCGGGCGCCGGCCCGACTGGGCGGCGATCGGGGCGGCCCTGGCGACCGGCCTGACCATCGCCGTGTACACCGTCGTCGACGGGCTCGGCGTACGGGCCTCGGGGTCGTCGTTCGGCTACATCGCCTGGCTGATGGCGGTCCAGGGCACGGTGATCCCGGCGTACGCCCTCTGGCGCTGGCGGCGGGAGACGGGTGCCCGGCTCCGTCCGCACGCCGGTCTCGGACTGCTCGGCGCCGCGCTGTCCGTCGCCGCGTACGCGCTCGTCCTGTGGGCCCAGACCCGCGCGGCACTCGCCCCCGTCGCGGCCCTGCGCGAGTCGTCGATCATCGTGGGCGCGGCCATCGGGGCGCTGTTCTTCAAGGAGCGGTTCGGTGCCCCGCGGATCGCCGCGGCCGGGCTGCTGGTCGTCGGGATCGGACTGATGCTCCGCGCGGGGTAGCGCGGCACGCGCCGCCGTACGGGCGGGTGCGCGGGCGCGGTACGAGGGGCACCCTGGAGTGAGAGGGATTCCGGAGGTGATCCTCATGACGCACACCGCAGTGGGATGGCACGTGGACCTGGAGTTCGAGGAGGACGACCGGCAGACGCGCGCCGCCGCGCTGGTCCGGCTGCCCGACGGGACCGAGGTGCGGGCCAACGGCCACGCGAACCGGCACCACACCGACTCCAATCAGCCACGGGTCGGGGAGGAGATCGCCGGCGCACGCGCGCTGAACGAACTCGCCATGCAGATGCTGACCAAGGCACACGGCGAGATCGACGACGCGTCGGGCCGTATCTCGCACCCGATCCACGTCTAGTCCGTCAGGGCCTGACGTACCGCCCGTATCAGCGCCTGGGCCCTGGGGTCCGCCGTCACCGTCCTGCGGAAGCCGTTGGTGACATAGCCGAAGGCGATGCCCGACTCCGGGTCGGCGAAGCCGAGGGAGCCGCCGCGGCCGGGGTGGCCGAAGGAGCCCGGGGCCAGGAGGGGGGAGGCGCCGCCGTGCAGCATGTAGCCGAGCCCGAAGCGGGTGTTGACGACCAGCACCCGGTCGGGGCCGGCCGACTCCTCGGCGCGGGCGAGTTCCACGGTGGCCGGGTCGAGGAGGCGTACGCCGTCGACCGGGCCGGTCAGTGACGCGTAGAAGCGAGCCAGTCCGTCCGCCGTCGCGATGCCGTTGGCGGCGGGCAGGGCCGCCGCGCGGAACACCGGGTCGTTCTGGTCCGGGAAGGGGGTGATCGCGGCGAAGGCGCGGCGGGTGAGGGAGGACGGGTCGGCGTAGGCGTCGGTGACCGAGCGCTTGGGGCGGGCGCGGAGCGTCCCGGACGGCTCGGGCCCCTCGATCCCGCCGACCGTGCCGACGCGGTGGGCCTGTGTGTCCGGCAGTCCCACCCACAGGTCCAGGCCCAGCGGGCCGGCGATCTCCGAGGCGATCCACTCGCCGGAACCCCGGCCGGTCACGCGGCGCACCAGCTCGTCGACCAGCCAGCCGTAGGTCAGCGCGTGATAGCCGTGGCCGGTGCCCGGCTCCCACGCGGGGGCCTGCGCGGCGACCGCCCCGGCGGCCCGCACGGGGTCGGCCGCCTCGTCCGGGGTGAGCGGACGGTCCAGGACGGGGAGCCCCGCGCGGTGGTTCAGTACGTGCCGGACCAGCAGTCGCTCCTTGCCGTGCGCCTTGAACTCCGGCCAGTAGTGGCCGACCGGCGCGTCCAGGTCCAGCTCGCCGCGCTGGTGCAGCAGCAGGAGTACGGCGGCGGCGACGCCCTTGGTCGCCGAGCGCACGACCTGCGCGGTGTCCCGCTCCCAGGGCCCGGTGCCGTCGACGTCCTTCACCCCGGCCCACAGGTCGACGACCTTGCGTCCGTCCCGGTACACGGCGACGGCCGCGCCCCGGTCCCCGAGCGCCTCGAAGTTCCGCGCGAACGCCTCCCGGACCGGCTCGAAACCCCCGGCCACCGTGCCGTGCACGTCCACGTCCCTCGGTCCTTCCACTCGCCTGTGACACTCGCCTGTGACGGTGCGTGCAACAGTGCCGGTCCGCCTGCGATTCCTGGGCGGGGGCGGCTGCGCGCGATCGTTACGAACGGCCGGGCGCGGCCGGCACCGAGCGCGGATCGAAGCCGTACGGCAGCTCGAGCCGGTGGGCGCGCATCAGCTCGTCGTCGGCGAGCAGGTCCGCCGTGGCGCCGTCGGCCGCGATCACGCCGTCGCTGAGGACCAGCGAGCGCGGGCACAGTTCGAGGGCGTAGGGCAGGTCGTGCGTGACCATCAGGACGGTGACGTCCAGGGAGCGCAGGATGTCGGCGAGTTCGCGGCGGGAGGCGGGGTCCAGGTTGGAGGACGGCTCGTCCAGGACCAGGATCTCCGGCTCCATCGCCAGTACGGTCGCCACGGCCACCCGGCGCCGCTGGCCGAAGGAGAGGTGGTGCGGCGGGCGGTCCTTGAACTCCGCCATGCCGACCAGGCCCAGCGCCCGGTCCACCCGCTCCTCCAGCTCGGGCCCCTTGAGTCCGGCCGCCGCCGGACCGAACGCCACGTCCTCGCGCACCGTCGGCATGAAGAGCTGGTCGTCCGGGTCCTGGAAGACGATGCCGACCCGGCGCCGGATCTCCGCCATGTGCCGCTTGCCGACCTCGAGGCCGGCCACCGTCACCGTGCCGGTGCCGCCGGTCAGGATGCCGTTGAGGTGGAGGACGAGGGTCGTCTTGCCGGCGCCGTTCGGGCCGAGCAGCGCGACCCGCTCGCCGCGCGCGAGGGAGAAGTCGACGCCGAACAGGGCCTGGTGGCCGTCGGGGTAGGCGAAGGCGAGGCCGGAGACCTCGAGGGAAGCAGTACTCACAAGGTCCATCCCAGCAGACAGACGACGAGGGCGGCCGAGGGGAGGGCGAGGGCGTACGACCACTGCGTCCGGTCCGCGGTCACCTCGTCGATCACCGGCATGGAACCGGCGTAACCGCGGCTCACCATGGCCAGGTGCACGCGCTCGCCGCGTTCGTAGGAGCGGATGAACAGCGCGCCCGCCGACTTGGCGAGCACACCCCAGTGCCTCACCCCGCGTGCCTCGAAGCCGCGGGACTCGCGGGCGATCCGCATGCGCCGCATCTCGTCGGTGATGACGTCGCCGTAGCGGACCATGAAGGAGGCGATCTGCACCAGCAGCGGCGGAAGCCTCAGCCGCTGGAGGCCGAGCAGGAGTTCGCGCAGCTCGGTGGTGGAGGCGAGGAGGACCGAGGCGGCCACGCCCAGGGTGCCCTTGGCCAGCACGTTCCAGGCGCCCCACAGTCCGTTCACGCTCAGTGACAGCCCGAGGACGTCGACCCGTTCGCCCTCCGCCACGAACGGCAGCAGGACGGCGAAGGCGACGAACGGGACCTCGATCAGCAGCCGCTCGAGCAGGAAGCCGGCCGGGACGCGGGCGGCGTACGCGACGAGGGCGAGCAGTCCGGCGTACACCGCGAACGCCCACATCGCCTCGCGCGGGGTGGACACCACGACCAGGACGAAGGCGAAGACCGCGGCGAGCTTGGTGTGCGGCGGCAGGGCGTGCACGGGGGAGTGCCCGTGCCGGTAGAGCTTGTGCGCGTGACCCGCTCCCACGTCAGACGCTCGTGCCGGTGGGGGAGGCGGCCTCGGTCTCCTCGCCGGTACGGCGCCTGCGGACCACCCGGAACACGCCGGTGCCCGCGACGACCGTCACGCCCACGCCGATCACACCGGCCAGACCGCCGGAGAGGCGGGCGTCGTCGACGTCCTCGACGCCGTAGTCGGCCAGCGGGGAGTCGGCGATCGCGTGCTCCTCCGCCTTCTCGTCGATGCCGTGGTCGGTGGCGACCTTCTCCAGGCCGTCCGGGTCGGCGGAGGCGTAGAAGCTGACGAACCCGGCGAGGACCAGCGAGGTGACCAGGCCGGTGATCCACACCTTGCGCGGGGAGCGGGCGGGGACGGGTTCCGGCTCCGGGGCGTCCGGGGCGTCGACCAGTTCGCCGTTCACCCGCAGCTTGAGCTTCCGCGTCAGGCCGCGCGCCCCGTGCACCAGGTCCGGGCGGACGGCGATGACCGCGCCGACGGTCAGGGCGGTGATCACGGCCTCGCCGATGCCGATGAGGACGTGCACGCCCACCATGGCGGTGGCGACCTTGCCGAGGGAGACGTCGGCGGTGCCGCCGATCGCGTAGAGCAGCGTGAAGACGACGGCGGAGGCCGGGACGGAGACCAGGGCGGCGACGAAGGACGCGGCGGTCACCGAGCGGCGGGTGCGCGGCAGCACCTTCACCAGGCCGCGGAAGAGCGCGTAGGCGACGACCGTGGTGACGATCGCCATGTCGGTGATGTTCACGCCGAGCGCGGTCAGCCCGCCGTCGGCGAAGAGGACGGCCTGCATCAGCAGGACGACGGAGACACACAGGATCCCGGTGAAGGGGCCGACGAGGATCGCGGCGAGGGCGCCGCCGAGCAGATGGCCGCTGGTTCCCGCCGCGACGGGGAAGTTCAGCATCTGCACGGCGAAGATGAACGCCGCCACCAGTCCGGCCAGCGGCGCGGTGCGCTCGTCGAGTTCGCGGCGGGCGCCGCGCAGGCTCACGGCGATCGCGCCGGCGGCGACGACTCCGGCCGCGGCGGACACGGGGGCGTTGATGAATCCGTCAGGTGCGTGCACGGACTCGATGATGTGGCCTGTTGCAAACGTTGCGCAAGAGCGAGCCGCTTGTTTTACCTCACGCACAGCCCGGCTGTGATATGCGCCTCTCGGACGCGCGAATTCCGGATCGGGTGCACGATGGGACGGGGGGTGGGTATACGGATTGCACGCCTTCATGCAGGTTCACGCAGCGTAAGGGGCCCACCCGATGTCCGCAGTCGAGCAGTACGCGCGAGCCCATATCGTCACCGACGTCCTGGAAGAGGACCGCGGAGCGGTACCCGTGGTACTGCGCTACGACCCCGGACAGGACCCCCGCCGTGTCCGCATGGCGCTTCCGGGCGCCGCGCCCCGCGAGTGGGCCGTCGACCGGGAGTTGCTGGAGCGGGGCCTGCGCGCCCCCGCGGGCCGGGACGAGATACGGGTGTGGCCGTGCGGCCGGGTCCAGACCGTGGTCGAGTTCCACACCGCGCAGGGCGGCGTGTCGGTGGTGCAGTTCGAGACCAAGACCCTGACCCGGTTCCTGCGGCGGACCTACGCGGCCGCCGCCGAACCCGTCCCGCACTGACCTCTCAGCCGGCGCTCTTCAGCAGTGCCGCCACGAGCGGTCCGGCCGTCGAACCGCCGTGACCGCCCTGCTGGACCACACCCGCGGCCGCCAGGTCCCCGCGGTACGCGGTGAACCAGCCGTTGGGCTTCTTCTGCCCGTCGACCTCGGCCGACCCGGTCTTCGCGCCCTTCTCGCCGCTCACCCCGGCCATCGCCTCCGCGGCGGTGCCGTAGGAGGCGGTGTACGACATCAGCTCCCGGAGCTGCGCCAGCGTGCCGGCCGACATGGTGCGCGAGGCCGTCGCCAGCTTCCGCCCGTCGACCTCCGGGGAGACCAGGTACGGCTGGTGGAAGACGCCCGACTGGACCGTCGCCGACACCGACGCCATGTTCAGCGGGTTCATCCGCACCCCGCCCTGGCCGATCAGGGAGGCTCCCATCGGGGCCTTCGACTGCACCGGCACCGAGCCGTCGAAGGTGGGCACGCCGACCTGCCAGTTGTTCATCGACAGCCCGAAGACCTGCTGGGCCTGCTTGGTCAGGTCGTCGTCCGCCAGCTCGGGCGCCTGGCTGATGAAGGCCGTGTTGCAGGAGCGGGCGAAGCTCGCCTTGAACGTGCCGTCCTTGATCTCGAACTTGTCGTCGTTCTGGAACTTCCAGCCGCCGTAGGTGAAGTACTTCGGGCACGGGTGCTGCTCGTCCATCGAGGCGAGGCCCTTCTCGATCAGCAGCGAGGAGGTGATCACCTTCATCGTGGAACCCGGGGCCAGCGAACCCGAGAACGCGGTGTTGAACCCGTGCGAGGAGTTCGCCACCGCCAGGATCTCGCCGGTCGACGGGCGCAGCACCACCACCGACGCCCGCTCCTTCCGCGCCACCTGCGCCTCGGCGGCGGCCTGCAGGGACGGGCTCAGCGTGGTCTTCACCGTGCCGGGCGTGCCCTCGCTCAGCTCGAGCAGGGTCTTGTCGGACAGCTCCGCCTTCTTCGACTCCTTGCCGCGCACGATCCGCAGCTCGACGCCGGCCTCGCCGCCCGCCTTCTCGCCGTACTTCTCGCGCAGCCCGTCCAGCACCGACCCCAGGGACGGGTACGCGGCGGTGGTCAGCTCGTTGCCGTCCCGGTCCAGCGCCTTGACCGGCGGGGTGCCCGCCTCGCCGGTGGCCAGCTTGTCGCCGTCCCTGAGCTCGGGATGCACCACGGCCGGCTGCCAGGCCACCCGCGGTTCACCGTCCCCGGCCCGGCGTACGACGGTCAGCGCGCTGTCGTACGCCAGTGGCTTGCCGGCGTCCTCGTACGACACCGTGCCCTTGACGGCGAAGGGGACCTTGCCGCCGGTGCGGGTGCCGGCGGTGAGGGTGACGTCCGTGATCCGGGCGTCCTCGGCGTAGGCGGTGAGCAGGGCGGTCGCGGCCTCGGGGTCGTCGGTGGCGGCGGCTGCCTCCTTCACCTTCCCGGACTGCCAGGCGGTGAGGAAGCGTTCGGCCGTGCCGGTGACCTCGGCGGTGGACAGAGGACCGGTTCTGACGTTCTCCGCCTGCGCGGCGGACGACGTCCGCGTGCCGTCCTCGGCGGCACCGCCGCCGAGGAGTGCGTAGGCGCCGAACCCGGCGCCACCGACGACCACGGCGATCACCCCGCCGAGCACGACGGGCCGTGTCTTCCGCCCCTCGGCGGCGTTCTTTCTGTTCCCCACTGCTTCCCGTTCCTCCGCTGTCCGCCGGGCTCCCCGTGGCCCCTCGTGGTGCTCACGTGTGCCGACGACGGCCACCACACTAGAGTCCCGCCGCGTGCCGGGCGCGGTCAGCCGGCCGCTCGTAGCACGGCTGCGACAATCGGCCCGGCCGCGTCGCCGCCGTGGCCGCCCTGCTGGACCATGGCCGCCGCCGAGACGTCGTCGCGGAAGCCGGTGAACCAGCTGTCGGAGGTGGCGTTGCCGTCGACCTCGGCGGAACCGGTCTTCGCGCCGATGTCACCGCGGAGCCCGGACATGGCCTCCTGGGCGGTGCCCTGGGTGGCGGTGAGCCGCATCATCTGCCTGAGCTGGGAGGCGGTGCCCGCCGGGAGCCCCTTGGCCTGTGCGAACTGCCGGCCGTCGAGGTCGGAGGGGACCAGGTACGGCTGGCGGAAGGTGCCGGTGATGGCGGTGGCCGTCACGGAGGCCATGTTCAGCGGGTTCATCTGTACCCGGCCCTGGCCGATGGCGTTCGCCGCGCGGTCCGGTCCGGCGACGGCGGGGACGCTGCCGTCGAAGGAGTCGATGCCGGTCTTCCAGTCGTTGCGGCCGAGCCCGAACCGCTCCTGCGCCTCCTGGGTGAGCGAGGCGTCGCCGAGCGGCTTCTCGTCGACGAGCTTGATGAAGGCCGTGTTGCAGGACCGCAGGAAGCTGTTGGCGAGGCTGGCGCCCTCGTTCGGCTCCATGTCGGTGAGGTTCTTGAAGGTCTGGCCCTGCCATATGGCGCTGGGCGGGCAGGGCGCCGGGCCGTTCATCGCGGTCACGCCGTTGTCGATGAGCATGGCGGCGGTGATGATCTTCATGGTGGAGCCGGGGGCGACCTGCCCCTGGAAGGCCGCGTTGAACCCGTCGTCGCGGTGGTTGGCCACCGCCAGCACCTCACCCGTGCTGGGCTTGACCGCCACCACCGACGACTCGGGGTACTGCCGCACCGCCTTCTCGGCCGCGGCCTGCGCCGTGGCGCTGAGGGAGGTGCGCAGCTTGCCCGGCCTGCCCTCGGCGAGGGTCAGCAGCGGGGTGTCGGCGGCCGGCTCGCCCGTGGTGCCCGCGGAGCGCCTGATCACCAGCTCGACACCGGGGGTGCCGCCCGCCTTCTCGCCGTACTTCTGGCGCAGGGTGTCCAGGATCGGCCCGAGCGAGGGGTACTCCTCCTTCGTCAGTACCGTGCCGTTCCGGCCCACCGCCTCGATGGGCGGCTGCGCGGACTCCTCGGTGACGAGGGTGTCGCCCTCCTTCAGGTCCGGGTGGACGACGGACGGCTGCCAGTCGACCAGCGCCCGCCCGGTGGTCTTCCCGCGCACGACGGTCAGTCTGCTCTCGTAGCTCAGCGCCTCGGACTTCCCGTCGAAGGTGACGGTCGCCTTCACCGTGAAGGGCACGGTGGTGCCGGTGGCCTTGCCGGGCGTGATGCCGACCTCACCTATGTGGGCGTCGTCGCCGTACGCCGTCAGCAGCGCGCCGGCCTCCTGCGCGTTGTTCGTGTACGACGCCGCCTGCGACGCCTCCCCCTTCTCCCAGGCCGCGAAGAAACTCCTGGTGGTCTCCTCGACCTCCCCCTCGTCCGGCGGCCCGGTCTCCTTCGTCCCCGCGGCGCTCGAACCACCGCCGCCGCTCACGGCCGACACGATGTTGTAGGCGCCGTACCCGGCCCCGCCCAGCATCACCGCGAACACACCGCCGATGACGGCGGCCTTGACCCCCTTGCCCATCGGACGCTCCCCCTCCGCCGGACCCCCCACGCCTTATGAACGTGTTCAAAAAGCCCGGTGGGTGAGCACTCTATGCGGAGGGGGTGACGACCGGGGCGGCTGTTTCCGTTTGTTGTCCGAACAGAGATCAGTCCGGACGCCGGAACGGCTCAAACCCAGGTGTCCAGCCACATCCGAGCGCGCCAGTCGTCTATCGGGATCGGGGTGCCGGTGTAGATGGGCCAGAAATAAATGAAGTTCCAGGCGATCAGCAGGGTCAGTACGCCCGCCGCCGTCGCGCCCGCGACGCGGCGGGTGTCGGTGGAGCGGGGCGGGCCGACGAGGGCGCCCAGGAGCATCGCCACGGCCAGGCAGAGGAAGGGGAGGAAGACGACGGCGTAGAAGAAGAAGATCGTGCGCTCCTGGTAGAGGAACCAGGGGGCGTAGCCGGCCGCGATGCCGCAGGCGATCGCGCCGGCCCGCCAGTCGCGGCGGAACAGCCAGCGCCACAGGACGTACAGGATCGCGAAGCAGGCCGTCCACCACAGCACCGGGGTGCCGAGGGCCAGCACCTCCTGGGCGCACTTCTCGCCCGCGTCGACCGGGCAGCCGTCCGTGCCGGGGGCCGGGGACTCGTAGAAGTAGGAGACCGGGCGGCCGGTGACGATCCAGCTCCACGGGTTGGACTCGTAGGTGTGCGGCGAGGACAGGCCCACGTGGAAGTCGTAGACCTGGTTCTCGTAGTGCCACAGGCTGCGCCACCAGTCGGGCAGCAGCCACGACCAGTCGCTGTCCTTGCCGTCCTTCGCCGCCCAGTCGCGGTAGTAGCCGCCGGTGCCGTCGGCCGGGGAGAGGATCCAGCCGATCCAGGAGGCGAAGTAGGTGACCACCGCCACCGGCACGGTCGACAGGAACGCCCAGCCCAGGTCGCGCCTCAGGACCGCGAGGCGGGGCCGGTGCGCGCCGGCGACCCTGCGCGCGCCGACGTCCCACAGCACCGCCATCACACAGAACGCGGCCATGACGTAGAGGCCGTTCCACTTCGTGCCGATCGCCAGACCCAGCATCAGACCCGCCACCAGCCGCCAGGGGCGGAAGCCGATCCGGGTGTTCTCGGCGACGTACGCGTCCGGGCGGACCCGGCCGTCGGCGTCCACGGGCAGCGCGGCGGCGAGCTTCTCGCGCGCCCGGTCCCGGTCGACCACCAGAGCGCCGAACGCCGCCAGCACGAAGAACATCAGCACCCCGTCGAGCAGCGAGGTCCGGCTCATCACGAAGTGCAGCCCGTCCACCGCCATCAGCGCGCCCGCGAGACAGCCGAGGAACGTGGAACGGAACAGGCGCCGGCCGATCCGGCACAGCATCAGCACGGAGAGCGTGCCGAGCAGGGCCGTCATGAACCGCCAGCCGAACGGGTCGAAGCCGAACATCAGCTCGCCCAGCCCGATCACGTACTTGCCGACCGGCGGATGCACGACGTACGCCGCGTCCGTCGGGATGGGGACGGCGCCGCCCGAGAGGATCAGATCGTTGGCGTTCTTCTCCCAGTTGACCTCGAACCCGCGGTGGACCAGCGCCCACGCGTCCTTGGCGTAGTACGTCTCGTCGAATATCACCGCCTTCGGGCTGCCCAGGTTCCAGAACCGGAGCACCCCCGCCAGCAGCGTGACCAGCAGCGGGCCGCCCCACCCCGACCAGCGGGTGAGGCGCTCCGCGAGCAGCGGCGGCACCCCGAGCGTGTCCCACAGCCGCTTCGACGGCTCCGTGTACGGCGGTACCAGGCGGTCGTACACGTCGTCCCCGCGGACATCACCTCTGGCCCGGCCCGGCGCCCGGTAGCCGAAACGGTGCAGCCGCTGCTGCCACGACGGCCGCTCTTCGTACGGCGGCCGATCCTGCCGGGTGTCCGTGGAGGACGCGGTACTGGTCACCGCGCCATCGTAGGGAACAGGGCTGTGTGAGTCCCGCGCATGACCGGTATGCCCCGGCTCCGTTCCGTACTGGGAGGATGGGGGCGTGACCGGAATCCTCGTACTCGCAGGCACCCCCATCGGCGACATCTCCGACGCCCCGCCCCGGCTCGCGGAGGAACTCGCGGGCGCCGACGTCGTCGCCGCCGAGGACACGCGGCGGCTGCGGCGCCTCACCCAGGCGCTCGGCGTCACCCCCAAGGGGCGGGTCGTGTCGTACTTCGAGGGCAACGAGTCCGCCCGCACGCCCGAACTGGTCGAGGAGCTGGCGGGCGGCGCGCGCGTGCTGCTGGTGACGGACGCCGGGATGCCGTCCGTGTCCGACCCCGGCTACCGGCTGGTCGCCGCGGCCGTCGAGCGGGACGTCAAGGTCACCGCCGTGCCCGGCCCGTCCGCCGTGCTCACCGCGCTCGCCCTGTCCGGGCTGCCCGTGGACCGCTTCTGCTTCGAGGGGTTCCTGCCCCGGAAGGCGGGGGAACGGCTGGGACGGCTGCGGGAGGTCGCCGAGGAGCGGCGCACCCTCGTCTACTTCGAGGCCCCGCACCGCCTCGACGACACCCTCGCCGCGATGGCCGAGGTGTTCGGCGGGGAGCGGCGGGCCGCCGTCTGCCGCGAGCTGACCAAGACGTACGAGGAGGTCAAGCGCGGTCCGCTGGCGGAGCTGGCCGCGTGGGCGGCGGAGGGCGTGCGCGGGGAGATCACGGTGGTGGTCGAGGGGGCGCCGGAGAAGGGGGCCGAGGAGGTCGACGCGGCCGAGCTGGTGCGGCGGGTGCGGGTGCGGGAGGAGGCGGGGGAGCGGCGCAAGGAGGCGATCGCCGCGGTTGCCGTGGAAGCGGGGCTTCCCAAGAGGCAGGTGTTCGACGCGGTGGTGGCCGCGAAGAACGCGGGGGCGTGAACGGCTCCGGGGGCGCGGAACAGCCTCTGAGCAGGTCGCTTCTCCGGTGAGCGGACGCCCCGCGGACGGGTGAAGCGGTCCAGCGGAAGGCAAAGCTCCGGTGCCGTCCGCGCGGCGGTCGGGCAAGGGGGCACCAAATCGTCGCCAATACTCGGCTGCCCCTCCTGCGCTCCTGTCCGCGGAGGAGTCCACTGGAGCAGAAGGATCGGATCCGATCCTTCTGCCAGCGGACCGACAGGAGCCGGCATGACTGAGATCTCGGGGTACAGCGGGCTGCGGGCGGGCGCCACCGCCGTGGTCGACGAGGCGTATTCCTTCGCCTGCATGCGATGCGGATACGGCTGGGAGCAGTCGTACGAGATAGAGCACCACACCGACGCCGACGGCCACGACTTCGTGATGTACGTGGCGGACGGCCGGATCGTCCCCTCCCCGCTGAACCGGCCGACGTGCCAGAACTGCGACGGCCACGTCGTACGGATCATGCGGCCGGGCCGGGTCGCCTCCGCGCGGGACGCCGCCCACCGCGAGCACCGGGTGCCGTCCGCCGGGCCCGTCGAGGCGGTGTGGGAGCCCGAGGGAGCCCACCCGGCGGTGGAGCACCGTCACTGGCACCTGTCCGGCCTCCTCCGCCCCTTCCGCCGGGCGGCCTGACGCCCGCGCCGCTTCCGTAGGATCGGGGGCATGCCTTCGAACGCCCCCGACAAGAACGCCGCCCCGCCGCTCCCGGAGCCCCTGCGGGTGCCGGTCGCGGACTCGCACACCCACCTCGACATGCAGTCCGGCACCGTGGAGGAGGGTCTCGCCAAGGCCGCGTCGGTGGGTGTGACGACCGTGGTGCAGGTCGGCTGCGACCTCAAGGGGTCCCGGTGGGCGGCGGAGACGGCGGCGGCGTACGACGCCGTCCACGCGACGGTCGCGCTGCACCCCAACGAGGCCCCGCGCATCGTCCACGGGGACCCGGACAGTTGGTCCCGGCAGGGCGCCCGCGAACCCGGCGGGGACGCGGGACTGGACGAGGCGCTCGCCGAGATCGACCGGCTGGCCGCGCTGCCCCAGGTCAAGGGCGTCGGCGAGACCGGCCTCGACCACTTCCGCACCGGGCCGGAGGGCAGGGAGGCGCAGGAGCGGTCCTTCCGCGCCCACATCGAGATCGCCAAGCGCCACGGCAAGACCCTCGTCATCCACGACCGCGACGCCCACGCCGACGTCCTGCGCGTGCTCAAGGAGGAGGGCGCCCCCGAGCGCACCGTCTTCCACTGCTACTCCGGGGACGCCGAGATGGCGGAGATCTGCGCGGGCGCCGGGTACTACATGTCGTTCGCCGGCAACGTCACCTTCAAGAACGCGCAGAACCTGCGGGACGCGCTCGCCGTGGCCCCGCTGGAGCTGGTCCTGGTGGAGACCGACGCGCCGTTCCTGACACCGGCGCCGTACCGGGGCCGGCCCAACGCCCCCTACCTGGTGCCGGTGACCGTGCGGGCCATGGCGGCCGTACGGGGCATCGACGAGGACACCCTCGCCACCGCCCTCGGGGCGAACACGGCCCGCGCCTTCGGTTATCCACAGGCGTGACCTGCCCGGTCGCCGTGCCCCGTACCCTTGTCCCGTGACCAGCCCCACCCCCGACGCCCTCCTGGGCCCCGCCGACATCCGTGAACTGGCGGCCGCCCTCGGCGTGCGGCCCACCAAGCAGCGCGGCCAGAACTTCGTCATCGACGCCAACACGGTGCGCCGTATCGTGCGCACCGCCGGGGTCCGCCCCGACGACGTGGTCGTCGAGGTCGGCCCGGGGCTCGGCTCGCTCACGCTGGCGCTGCTCGAAGCCGCCGACCGGGTCACCGCCGTCGAGATCGACGACGTCCTCGCCGCCGCGCTGCCCGCCACCGTCGCCGCCCGCACACCCGGGCGGGCCGAGCGGTTCGCGCTGGTCCACTCCGACGCGATGCGCGTCACCGAGCTGCCCGGACCCGCCCCCACCGCGCTCGTCGCGAACCTGCCCTACAACGTGGCCGTCCCGGTGCTGCTCCACATGCTCGAAACCTTCCCCAGCATCGAGCGCACCCTCGTCATGGTCCAGTCGGAGGTCGCCGACCGGCTCGCCGCCGCACCCGGCTCGAAGGTGTACGGCGTGCCCTCGGTCAAGGCCAACTGGTACGCGGAGGTCAAGCGGGCCGGGGCCATCGGGCGGAACGTCTTCTGGCCCGCGCCCAACGTCGACAGCGGACTGGTCTCGCTGGTCCGCCGCACGGAGCCGCTGAAGACCACCGCCTCCCGGCGCGAGGTGTTCGCCGTCGTCGACGCCGCCTTCGCCCAGCGCCGCAAGACGCTGCGGGCCGCGCTCGCCGGGTGGGCGGGTTCGGCCGCCGCGGCGGAGGCCGCCCTGGTCGCGGCGGGGGTCTCGCCGCAGGCACGCGGGGAGTCCCTGACCGTCGAGGAGTTCGCGCGCATCGCCGAGCACGCCACGAGCAAGGAGCAGGGCCAGCAGTGAGCGTCACCGTCCGCGTCCCCGCCAAGGTCAACGTCCAGCTCGCGGTCGGCGCGGCCCGCCCCGACGGCTTCCACGACCTGGCCAACGTCTTCCTCGCGGTGGGCCTGTACGACGAGGTCACCGTCACGGCGGCCGACGGGCTGCGGGTGACCTGCGCCGGCCCCGACGCCGACCAGGTCCCCCTCGACCGCACGAACCTCGCCGCCCGCGCCGCCCTGGTGCTCGCCGAGCGGTACGGCCGGGACGCGGACGTCCACATCCACATCGCCAAGGACATCCCCGTCGCCGGGGGCATGGCCGGTGGCAGCGCGGACGGCGCGGGCGCGCTGCTGGCGTGCGACGCGCTGTGGGGGACGGGCGCCTCACGCGAAGAGCTCCTCGACATCTGCGCCGAGCTGGGCAGCGATGTGCCGTTCAGCCTGGTGGGAGGTGTGGCGCTCGGCACCGGACGGGGCGAGAGGCTGACGGGGCTGGAGGCCGGGGGGACCTTCCACTGGGTGTTCGCGATGGCCTCGCGGGGGCTGTCGACACCGGCGGTGTTCCGGGAGTTCGACCGGCTGGGGGAGGGACGGGAGATCCCCGAGCCCGTGGCCTCGCAGGAACTGCTCGACGCGCTCGCCAAGGGTGACGTCGACGCGCTCGCCGCCGCCGTCTCCGGCTCCAACGACCTTCAGCCGGCGGCGCTGTCGCTGTTCCCGGAACTGGCGGACACGCTCGCGGCGGGGCGGGCGGCGGGGGCGCTGGCCACCCTGGTCTCGGGTTCGGGGCCGACCACGGCGTTCCTCGCCCGGGACGCGGAGGCGGCCGACGTGATCGCGGGAGCCCTGAGGGCCTCCGGCACCTGCCGCACGGTGCGCAGGGCGGCGGGGCCGGCGCCGGGGGCGACGGTCGTCTGAGGATCGGGGCCGCGTTCCGGCCGTGCCCCGGAAGGTCCGCCGGTCCAGGAGCGACCGGCTCCTCACGTCCCGGGCGCGTTCCGCCAGGGCCTACGCTTGAAAGCTGATCGATCCACCGGGCAGGAGAGTAATGGCCGTCAATCTGGTCAATGTCGAGAACGTCAGCAAGGTGTACGGCACGCGTGCGCTGCTCGACGGGATTTCCCTCGGCGTCTCCGAAGGGGACCGGATCGGGGTCGTGGGGAGGAACGGGGACGGCAAGACCACGCTCATCCGGATGCTGGCCCGGCTGGAGGAGGCCGACACCGGGCGCGTGACGCACTCCGGCGGGCTGCGGATCGGGGTGCTCACCCAGCACGACTCGCTCGACCCGGCCGCCACCGTGCGGCACGAGGTCATCGGGGACATGGCCGACCACGAGTGGGCCGGGAACGCCAAGGTCAGGGACGTACTGACCGGGCTGTTCGGCGGGCTGGACCTGCCGGGGTTCCCGAAGGGCCTCGACACGGTCATCGGACCGCTGTCCGGTGGTGAGCGGCGCCGGATCGCGCTCGCCAAGCTGCTCATCGAGGAGCAGGACCTGATCGTCCTCGACGAGCCGACCAACCACCTCGACGTCGAGGGCATCGCCTGGCTCGCCGAGCACCTGCGGGCGCGGCGGTCCGCGCTCGTCTGCGTCACCCACGACCGCTGGTTCCTCGACCAGGTCTGCACCCGCATGTGGGACGTGCAGCGCGGTGACGTGTACGAGTACGAGGGCGGCTACTCCGACTACGTCTTCGCCCGCGCGGAACGTGAGCGCATCGCCGCCACCGAGGAGGTCAAGCGGCAGAACCTGGTCCGCAAGGAGCTGGCCTGGCTGCGGCGCGGCGCCCCCGCGCGGACGTCCAAGCCGCGGTTCCGCGTCGAGGCCGCGAATGAGCTGATCAAGGACGTTCCGCCGCCCCGCGACAGCAGCGAGCTGATGAAGTTCGCCTCCTCGCGGCTCGGCAAGACGGTGTTCGACCTGGAGGACGTCACCGTCCAGGCCGGACCCAAGGTGCTGCTCGAGCACGTCACCTGGCAGCTCGGGCCCGGGGACCGCATCGGTCTGGTGGGTGTCAACGGGGCCGGGAAGACGTCCCTGCTGCGGGCGCTGGCGGAGGCCGCCCGGAGCGAGGGGGAGACGCAGCCCGCGGGCGGTCACGTCCGCGTCGGCAAGACGGTCAAGCTCGCCTATCTCTCCCAGGAGGTCGCCGAGCTCGACCCCACCTGGCGGGTGCTCCAGGCCGTGCAGCAGGTGCGCGAGCGCGTCGACCTCGGCAAGGGACGCGAGATGACCGCCGGGCAGCTCTGCGAGACGTTCGGGTTCAACAAGGAGAAGCAGTGGACGCCGGTCGGCGACCTGTCGGGCGGTGAGCGGCGGCGGCTGCAACTGCTGCGGCTGCTCATGGACGAGCCCAACGTCCTCTTCCTCGACGAGCCCACCAACGACCTCGACATCGAGACCCTCACCCAGCTCGAGGACGTCCTCGACGGCTGGCCCGGCTCGATGATCGTCATCTCCCACGACCGGTTCTTCGTCGAGCGCACCACCGACCGCGTGTTCGCCCTCCTCGGCGACGGCACCCTGCGGATGCTGCCGCGCGGGATCGAGGAGTACCTGGAGCGCCGCAAGCGCATGGAGGAGGCCGCCGCCGCTGCGGCCTCCGTACCGGCCGCGGTGCCCCAGGGTTCCGCGCCGGAGAGGAGCGCCGCCGACCAGCGCGCCGCCAAGAAGGAGCTGCAGAAGATCGAGCGGCAGCTCGACAAGGTCTCCGAGAAGGAGACCAAGCTGCACGCCGCCATCGCCGAGCACGCCACCGACTTCGCGAAGGTCGCCGAACTCGACGCCGAGCTGCGGGAACTGGCCGGACAGCGGGACGAGCTGGAGCTGCGCTGGCTGGAACTGGCGGAGGACGCCTGAGCCTCCCCTGCCCGTTCGCGCGCGGGGGCGCGCGTGGTGTGAAGAGGGCGTGAGGGCGCGTAACGGGGGCATCACGGGCCGGTCCTCCCTTGGGAACAGGGGTGGATACGGCCCGGTGGCGTGTCCGTACCGGGTGATAGAAAGGGCCCAGTCTGAGAAACGTCTGAATACGGCTCTGGGTTCATCGCGCACCTCAGGGCGTGGCTAGAAATCAGTGATGTAAGGGGGAACGCGCTGATGACGCAGCCGCCGAACCAGCCGCCGCAGGGAGGCTTCGGAGCGCCGCAGGATCCGCCGCCGGGGGGTGGCTTCGGGGCTCCGCAGACGCCCCCTCCGCCTCCGCAGGGTTCGCCGGCCGGTACGCCGCAGCCCGGATACGGATATCCGCAGCAGCCTCCGCAGCAGCCGGGTCCGTACAACTCCGGACCGTACAACTCCGGGCCGTACGCCCCCGGGTCCTACGGGCAGCCGCAGCAGCCGGGGCCGTACGGGCAGCAGCCCGGATACGGGTACCCGACCCAGCCGCAGTTCCCCGGGGCGCCCGGCACGCCGCCGCCCGGCGGGTCCGGCTCCCGGAACCCCTTCAAGGGCAAGCCCGCCATGGTCATCGGTGCCGCGGTCACCGCGCTGCTGGTGATCGGCGGCACCGTGTGGGCCGTCTCCGGTGACGACGGCAAGAAGGACAAGAAGCCCGTCGCCGAGCAGACCGACGACCCGAAGCCGGGTGGCTCCTCCGGCGCCCCGGTCAACCCGGGCGACGGCAGCGGCGACGGCGGCGAGGAACCGGAGAACCTCAACGAGGGCCGCCAGGCCGGTGAGTCCAAGGTGCTCTGGTACAAGGAGGCGCCCGACGCGCCCGGTTCCGGCGCCGAGGCCCCCGGCATGTGGGTCACCGACAAGACGGCGGTGAAGGCCGCCTACAAGGAGCTCTTCGCCTACGACGTCGGTGACGGCAAGCCCACCTGGGACACCATCGCCTTCCCGCAGGAGATCTGCGCGGTCACGCAGGAGAAGACGGCCGACGACAAGGTCGTCATCGCCTACAAGGACGGCAAGAGCGACAGCGCCGAGTGCAACCAGCTCCAGCTCGTCGACCTCGACACCGGTGAGAAGGGCTGGAAGCAGGAGGTCGCCGACGGCGCGCTGTTCGACTCCACGCTCTCCATCGAGATGACCCTCACCGGCAACACGCTGATGGTGGGCCGCTCGCAGTCCGGCACGGCGTACGACGTGACCAGCGGCAAGAAGCTGTTCGACGCGAAGAAGTACGGCGACGCCCCCTGCTTCCCCGCCGCCTTCGCGGGCGGTGAGCGGCTGCTCCAGGTCGCGGCCTGCGGCGCCGGCGGCACCAACGAGCACGACGAGCTCCAGGAGCTCGACCCGAGGACCGGCAAGGTGAAGTGGACCCAGAAGTTCGACAAGGGGTGGCGCGTCGAGCGCGCCTACTCCGTCGACCCGGTGGTCGTCTACAGCACCAACGAGGAGAAGAAGGCCTGGAACATATCCGTCTTCACCGGCGGCAGCGGCAAGTTCCGCTCCGAGGTCACCGTCGACGAGGACTTCGCCCCCGGCTGCGGCTGGGCCATCCTCGCGCGCGACCTCCAGGGCTGTGAGGGCGTCGTCGTCGACGGGAACACCCTCTACCTGCCCACCGAGGCGACCACCGGGGCCAACGAGATCGTCGCCATCAGCCTCGACAACGGCAAGGAGCGGTGGCGGGTCAAGTCCCCCGCCGAGGAGTCCATGCAGCCCATGAAGATCGAGGGCGGCAGGCTCATCGCCTACGTCGGGCCGTCGTACGACGCGGGCGGGCAGGTCGTGGCCGTCCCCGTCGGCGGCAGCGACCACAGGCCGGCCGGACTGATGCGGAACCCGCAGGGCGTCGCGGACATCGAGAACAGCTTCTTCAGCAAGTCGATCGACTGGGTCGACGGACGCTTCTACATCTCGACCACGCGGCTGACCGGCAATGACGAGTCGAAGGAGAAGCTGATGCTCGCCTACGGCAAGTGAGAGTCGCGGTTCGTCCTCTTCTCGCCGTCCGTCGTCCGCCGTCCCCCTTCCCCCGAGGTACTCACGTCATGACCCAGCCGCCTCCGCCGCCCAACCAGCCCCCGCAGCAGCCGGGGTTCGGGCCGCCGCAGCCGCCGTCCACTCCTGGTGGACCCGATCTCAACAAGGCTCCGGAGCCTGGATACGGGTATCCGCAGGCCCCGCAGGCCCCGCAGCCTCCGCAGGCCCCGCAGCCTCCGGCGGCTCCTCCGGTCGCTCCGCAGCCTCCGGTCGCGCCGCCGTCGGCTCCGCAGGGGCCCGGGTACGGGTATCCGCAGCAGCCGCCGGCCGCTGGATACGGGTATCCGGGGCAGCAGCCGCCGGCCGCCGGTTACGGGTATCCGGGGCAGCAGCCCGGGCCGTACGGGCAGCCCGGGTACGGGTACCCGCAGCCTCCGACCATGCCGATGCAGCCGCAGCCGGGGGGTGGCGGGAAGAAGTTCAACGCGCAGGCCGCCATCATCGTCTCGGCGGTCGTGGCCATCGCCCTGATCGTCGGCGGCGGTGTCTGGTACGCGTCCTCGTCCGGAAAGGACGACGACAAGAAGACCACCGCGGATTCCGGCGACGGCAAGAACAAGACGAACGGTGGTGGCGGAGGCGGAGGGGGAGGGGACAACTCCTCCGAAGCGAAGGAGAAGGCGCCGGCCGACACCAACTCCAAGGTGCTGTTCCAGGTGCCCGCGCCCAAGACCCCCAAGGACGTCACGACCATCTCCACCTCCGGTTCCTGGCTGACCGACACGGTGTACGCCAAGAGCGGGATCGCCGAGATCGTCGGCTACGACCGCGCCAAGGGCACCGAGAAGTGGACGATCGACCTGCCCGGACCGGTGTGCGAGGCCACCCACCGCGTCACCGAGGACAACAAGACGGCGATCACCTTCAAGCCCGCCATGCCGACCAAGGGGAACCCGCAGGCCTGCACGCAGGTCGCGGTGATCGACCTGGAGGCGGGCAAGGAGCTGTGGACCAAGACCGCCAAGTCCGGCACCATGCCGATCAGCTTCAACAACGTCACCATCAGCGGCGGTACCGTCGCGGCGGGCAGCACCAGCGGCGGCGCCGCCTGGGAGGTCGCCTCCGGTGAGCAGCTGTGGGCGCCCACGACGTCCGACTCCTGCTACGACTCCGGGTACGGCGGCGGCGAGAAGCTCGTCGCGGTGCGCAAGTGCGGCTCGTACGACCAGCGGCAGCTGCACATCCAGAACATCGACCCGAAGAGCGGGAAGGTGATCGCCGAGTACAAGATGGACGAGGGCATCGAGTACGCCGCCGTCGTCTCCACCGACCCACTGGTCGTGGCGGCCGACGTCAACGAGTCCGCGGGTGACGGCAGCGGGATCTCCGACTTCTTCTCCATCGACAACAAGACCGGCAAGCTGCGCGCGCGCATCTCCGCGCCGGGCGACGAGTTCGGGGCCCGCTGCGACGGCATCTACAAGCTCGAGAAGTGCAGCGGGCTGGCGGTCGGCAACGACAGGCTGTACATCGCCACCGAGGAGCACGAGGTCGGCGGGGAGTCGTACAGCCAGACCAACGAGATCGTCGCCTTCGACCTGGCGACCGGCAAGCAGACCGGTCAGCGGGCCGACGCGGGTGACAGCTACACGATCATTCCGCTGCGGACGGACGGCGGCAACATCCTGGCGTACAAGCGTCCGCCGTACGACAAGGGCGGGCAGATCGTCAGCATCGACGGGGGGACCTTCGAGCAGACGACGCTGATGGAGAACCCGGCGACGGAGACCGTGCGGGACGTGGAGTCGCGGATGTCCCCGGAGTACTCGGAGATCCTGTTCTCGCGGGGCGGTCTGTACATGTCCGATATATACGCCAGTGATTTCTCGTCGACTTCGGACGAGAAGGAGTATCTCGTGATCGCTTTCGGTACGAGCTGATCGTTCGGATTCCTGCTTTTCGTGGCCCCGTCCCTGGTCAGGGACGGGGCCACGGGCGTATCGCGCATCATGTGCTCATCGCCGTCGAATGCGAGAATTTCGGCGGTCCGGGGCGGTTCTCGCCGGTAGGGGGAGCGCGATGTCGAACAAGCGTGTAGCTTCCGGGGGCATCCGGGGGTGCGTTGTCGTGGGGGGTTGGTTGTTCGATGGGAGTGCGGCTGATGGTGGTCGACGACCACCGGTTGCTCGCCGAGGCGCTGGCCTCGGCGTTGAAGCTGCGGGGGCACCGGGTGCTGGCGGCTGCGGCGCCGGCTTCCGGGGCGGCGGATCTGGTGATCAGCAGGGCGCCCGAGGTGTGTCTGCTGGGGACGGCGGCGCCGGCGGAGGCGGGGGCCTTCGATCCGGTGGTGAAGATCAAGCGGGAGCGGCCGCAGGTGGCGGTGGTCGTGCTGGGGCCGGTGCCGTCGCCGCGGGGTATCGCGGCGGCGTTCGCGGCGGGGGCGTCGGGGTACGTGCGGCACGACGAGCGCATCGAGGGGGTCGAGCGGGCGATCATGAAGGCGCGGGCGGGGGAGGCGGCGGTGGCGCCGCAGTTGCTGCAGGGGGCGTTCGGGGAGCTGCTGAATCCTGCGGCGCAGCCGGATGACGAGGGTGCGCGGTTGTTGCGGATGCTGACGCCTCGGGAGGTGGAGGTGCTGGTGCGGGTCGCCGACGGGGAGGACACCCGGCTGATCGCGGCGGGCATGGGCATCGCACCGTCCACGGCCCGGACGCATGTCCAGCGGGTCCTGATGAAACTGGGCGTGGGCTCCCGCCTGGAGGCGGCGGCCCTGGCCGCCCGAACGGGCTTACTGGACCGCGCGGGGCCGGTGGGGGGCGGCGCTTAGGCCCCGCGGCGCGGGTCTTGTGCCTGTGGTGCGGCTTTCGGTCCGGTGAGGGCTTGGGCAGCGCCCACGGCCGGTGGGTGGGGCGGGGCCGCGCCGGGCCGCGCAGCCCCGCCCCCGGGGCCCACACCTGCAGGGGGCACCCCGGATCACGCAACCCCGTACAGCGCCCCTACTCCTCCCGCTCCCCCGGAACAGCGTCCGGCGGCGGCGGAGCCGTCGGCCTCAGCTTCAGCCAGAGGAGGAACAGCAGGCCCAGGATCAGCATCCCCAACCCCGTCCAGAGGTTGATGTTGACCCCCTCGGCCTTGTCGATGTCCGCATCGGACGCGGTGAACCCCGCGATCGTGACGATCACGCCGTACACGACGAACAGCCCACCGATGATCCGCCGGATGTCGAACAACCGCGCGGCCGTCGCGGACTTGGTCTCCAGCTCGGAGACCTCCTGCTGAAGATCACGCTCGGAATAGTGCTCGGACATGCTCTCTCCATCCTCCCGCGGTCAGAACGAGAACGGGATGTAGCAGGCGGCAGCCAGGATCACCGCACCCCAGCCCAGCAACGCCGGCTTCCGGTACCACGCGTCGTCGCCCTCCGCGGGCGGCTCCGCCATGCCCGGGGAGCGCGTGCCGTAGACCAGTCCCTCGAGTTCCTCCGCCGGCTTGGGCGCGGTGAAGAGGGACACGGCGACCATGACCACCGCGCCCGCGACGAAGCCGGCGATCGCGGAGACGAAGTTGGCGCCCTGGTCGGTGGGGATGTCGATGATGCCCTGCTTGTAGATCCAGAAGTAGTTCACCATCGCGGCGGTGGTGCCGGCGAGCAGGCCCCAGAAGCCGGACTTCATGGACGCCCGCTTCCAGAACATGCCGATGATGAAGACCACGAACATCGGCACGTTGAAGAAGGAGAACAGCGTCTGCAGGTAGCTCATGATGTTGGAGAAGGAGCTGGCCAGGAACGCCGTGCCGATGGAGGCGAGGACGCCGATCGCGGTGATCAGGCGGCCGAAGCGGACGTAGTACGCGTCCTCGCGGTGCTTCACCACGTACTTCGCCCAGATGTCGGTGGTGAAGACGGTGTTGAAGGAGGAGACGTTGGCGGCCATGCCGGCCATGAACGCGGCCAGCAGGCCGGTGACGGCGATGCCCAGGACTCCGTTGGGCAGGAGCTGCTGCATCAGGTACGGGATCGCGTCGTTGTACTGCAGGTCCGAGTCGGCCGTGCCGATCGCGGGGACCATCACGGCGGCGACCAGGCCCGGGATCATCACCAGGAACACGATGAAGATCTTCGGGAACGCGGCGATGAGCGGGGTGCGCTGGGCCGCCGAGAGGTTCTTGGCGGACAGCGCGCGCTGCACCTCGGCGAAGTTCGTCGTCCAGTAGCCGAAGGAGAGGACGAAGCCGAGGCCGAGGACGATGGTCAGCCAGTTGGCGCCGAGCGGGTTGTCGCTGCCGATGCCGGTGCCGCCCCAGGCGGTCATGAAGTCGTCGCCGCGCGCCTCGGTGAGGGAGTCGGACAGGCCGTCCCAGCCGCCCACGCTCTTCAGGCCGAGCACCGTGATCGGGATGAGCGCGGCGAGGATGACGAAGAACTGCAGGACCTCGTTGTAGATCGCCGAGGACAGGCCGCCGAGGGTGATGTAGGCCAAAACAAAGAAGCCGGCGACGACGATCGCCACCCACTGCGGCCAGCCGAGGAGGGCCTCGACGACGATCGCGAGGGCGTAGAGGTTGACGCCGGCGATCAGGATGGCCGCGGCCGCGAAGAGGATCGAGCTGAGCAGGTGGGCCGCCCTGTCGAAGCGCAGCAGCAGGAACTCGGGGACCGAGCGGACCTTGCTGCCGTAGTAGAACGGCATCATCACCAGGCCCAGGAAGACCATCGCGGGGATGGCGCCGATCCAGTACCAGTGGGTCGTGTAGACGCCGTACTGGGCACTGTTGGCCGCCATGCCGAGGATCTCGGTGGCGCCGAGGTTGGCCGCGATGAAGGCCAGGCCGGTGACCCAGGCGGGCAGGGAGCGGCCGGAGAGGAAGAAGTCGAGGCTGGTCTTGACCGAGCGGCGGGCGGCGAGGCCGATGCCCAGCACGACGACGAAGTAGATCCCGAGGATCGTGTAGTCCAGCCAGTTGGTGGGGAGTCGAAGCTCTGCGGCTAGGTATGTGGGGGTTTGCATACACACTCGCTTCGTTCGCGAACTGATCCGGCGCGGAACCTATGCCTCCGTGTTCAGCGACTGAACACTTCCCATGGCGTTCTTTGTTTGATCGTGATGAACAGGGCTTGCTGGTGAGTTGTGATGTGTTATGTTTGATTGTGTTGAGTGATTGGCGGGTGCAGAGGAGTGCGGCAGTGAAGAAGACCTCGACCCGGCTGGCCGACGGCCGCGAGCTCATCTACTACGACCTGGCCGACGACACCGTCCGCGACGCCGCCGACCGCCGTCCGCTGGACGCCACCGTCACCACGTCCGGGATCCGCCGCGACGCGCTGCTGGGCGACTCCGTCGCCATCGCCTCGCACCGCCAGGGGCGTACGTACCACCCGCCGGCCGACGAGTGCCCGCTGTGCCCCTCCGAGGGCGACCGGCTGAGCGAGATCCCGGACTCGTCGTACGACGTGGTCGTCTTCGAGAACCGTTTCCCCTCGCTGGCCGGGGACTCGGGCCGGTGCGAGGTCGTCTGCTTCACCTCCGACCACAACTCCTCCTTCGCCGGTCTGAGCGAGCGGCAGACGCGACTGGTGCTCGACGCCTGGACCGACCGGACCTCCGAGCTGTCGCATCTGCCCTCCGTCGAACAGGTCTTCTGCTTCGAGAACCGGGGGGCCGAGATCGGCGTCACCCTCCAGCACCCGCACGGGCAGATCTACGCCTACCCCTTCACCACCCCCCGCACCGCCCTGATGCTGCGCCAAGTGGCCGCACACAAGGAGGCGACGGGCGGCGAGAACCTGTTCGACGCCGTGCTGGAGCGGGAACGGGCCGACGAGCGGATCGTCCTTGAGGGTGAACACTGGGTGGCCTTCGTGCCGTACGCGGCGCACTGGCCCTACGAGGTCCACCTCTACCCCAAGCACCGGGTGCCCGACCTGCTCGCACTGGACGAGGCGGCGCGCACAGAGTTCCCCCAGGTGTATCTGGAACTCTTGAAGCGCTTCGACCGGATCTTCGGGGAGGGCGAGCCTCCGACGCCGTACATCGCGGCCTGGCACCAGGCCCCGTTCGGCGCGCTGGAGGAGTTCGACGGCGTCACGCGTGACGACTTCGCGCTCCACCTCGAGCTTTTCACCATCCGCCGTACGTCCGGCAAGCTGAAGTTCCTCGCGGGTTCCGAGTCCGGCATGAACGTGTTCATCAACGACGTGCCGCCGGAGCGCGCGGCCGAGCGACTGCGAGAGGTAGCGAGTTCATGAGCGGGAAGTACCTGGTCACCGGGGGTGCGGGGTATGTCGGCAGTGTCGTCGCCCAGCATCTGATCGAGGCCGGTCACGAGGTCGTCGTCCTCGACAACCTCTCCACCGGCTTCCGGGAGGGCGTTCCCGCGGGCGCGTCGTTCATCGAGGGCGACATCCGCGACGCCGCCAAATGGCTGGACCCGTCGTTCGACGGCGTGCTGCACTTCGCCGCCTCCTCACAGGTCGGCGAGTCGGTGGTGAAGCCGGAGAAGTACTGGGACAACAACGTCGGCGGCACCATGGCGCTGCTCGCCGCGATGCGCGAGGCGGGCGTGCGCCGGCTGGTGTTCTCCTCCACGGCGGCGACGTACGGCGAGCCCGAGCAGGTCCCGATCGTCGAGACCGCGCCGACCAGCCCCACCAACCCCTACGGCGCCTCGAAGCTCGCCGTCGACCACATGATCACCGGCGAGGCGGCCGCCCACGGACTGGGCGCGGTCTCCCTGCGCTACTTCAACGTGGCCGGCGCCTACGGGCGGTACGGCGAGCGGCACGACCCCGAGTCGCACCTCATCCCGCTCGTGCTCCAGGTCGCCCAGGGCCGGCGCGACGCGATCTCCGTCTACGGCGACGACTACCCGACGCCCGACGGCACCTGCGTACGCGACTACATCCACGTCGCCGACCTGGCCGAGGCCCACCTGCTCGCGCTGCGGGCCGCCGCGCCCGGCGAGCACCTGATCTGCAACCTCGGCAACGGCAACGGCTTCTCCGTCCGCGAGGTCGTCGAGACGGTCCGTCAGGTCACCGGCCACCCGATCCCCGAGGTCGTGGCACCCCGCCGGGACGGCGACCCGGCGGTCCTGGTGGCGTCGGCCGCCACCGCCCGCGAGAAGCTGGGCTGGAACCCGTCGCGCGCCGACCTCGCGGGAATCGTCGCGGACGCGTGGGAGTTCGCGCAGCAGCGCGCCAAGCAGGCCGAACAGGCCAAGTAGAACGTCACGAAGGGGCAGGGGTCAGGGCATGAGCGAGTCCAGCGGGGCCGTCGCGGGGTCCGTCGCCGAGCGGTTCGAGGAGCTGTACGGGTCCGCACCGGACGGAGTGTGGGCGGCACCGGGCCGGGTCAACCTCATCGGCGAGCACACCGACTACAACGACGGCTTCGTCATGCCTTTCGCCCTGCCGCACACCGCGGTCGCGGCGGTGTCCCGGCGCGACGACGGCGTCCTGCGGCTGCACTCCGCCGACGTGGACGGCCCGGTCGTGGAACTGACGGTCGACGCCCTGGCCCCCGAGTCCGACAAGCGGTGGACCGCCTACCCGGCGGGCGTGGTGTGGGCGCTGCGCGAGGCCGGACACACCGTCACCGGCGCGGACGTCCACCTCGCCTCGACGGTCCCGGCGGGTGCGGGCCTGTCGTCCTCGGCCGCCCTGGAGGTCGTGGTCGCGCTCGCGCTGAACGACCTGTTCGGCCTCGGTCTGCGCGGCTGGCAGCTGGCCCGCCTGTCCCAGCGCGCCGAGAACGTCTACGTCGGCGCCCCCGTCGGCATCATGGACCAGACGGCCTCCGCCTGCTGCGAGACCGGCCACGCCCTGTTCCTCGACACCCGTGACCTCTCCCAGCGCCAGATCCCCTTCGACCTGGCCGCCGAGGGCATGCGCCTGCTCGTCGTCGACACCCAGGTCAAGCACAGCCACAGCGAGGGCGAGTACGGCAAGCGCCGCGCCGGCTGCGAGAAGGGCGCGGCCCTGCTGGGCGTCGACGCGCTGCGGGACCTGCCGTACGAGGAACTGGAGACGGCGCTTCAGCGGCTCGGCGACGAGGAGGAGGTCCGCCGGCTGGTCCGCCACGTGGTGACGGAGGACGCACGGGTCGAACGGGTCGTCTCCCTGCTGGAGTCGGGCGACACCCGGGCCATCGGCCCCGTCCTGGTCGAGGGCCACGCCTCCCTGCGCGACGACTTCCGCGTCTCCTGCCCCGAACTCGACCTGGTGGTGGAGACCGCCGTCACCTCCGGCGCCCTCGGCGCCCGCATGACCGGCGGCGGCTTCGGCGGCTCGGCCATCGTCCTGGCGGAGGAGGCCGACGTCCCGACGATCACCAAGGCGGTGGAGGAGGCCTTCGCGGCGGCCGGCTTCACCGCCCCCCGCGTCTTCGAGGCGGTCCCGGCGGCGGGCGCGCGGCGGCTGCGCTGAGTCTCAGCCCAGCCGCTTCGTCAGGGTGTACTCCGTGATCCCCGGCGGGTAGTCGGGGATCACGCACACCACCTCGTAGCCGTGCTTCCGGTAGAAGGCCGGGGCCTGGAAGTCCCAGGTCTCCACGCGGGAGGCCGTGCAGGCGCGGCCGGTGGCGAGGCGTTCCGCCTCCGTCAGCAGGCGGGAGCCCAGGCCCGCTCCCCGGTGGCGGGCGTCGACCCACAGGTAGGTCACGTGCAGCCAGGCGGTCCAGGTGTGGCCGACCAGACCGCCCGCGAGATCACCGTTCGCGTCCGATGCCCACACGTGCAAAGGCGTCTCACGTTCGGCCGGGGTTCCGCGCAGGGCGCGCAGGACCGGTGAGGCCGCCGTATTGGTGTCCTTCAGCCGCTTGTGGAGCAGATCACGTCGGGCTCTGTCGACTTCTGTCTCAAGACGAAACATGCGGCTCACCATAAACGCGTAAGGCCGCCAGTTCTGCAAATAACCTTCCGCTCCCGGCCCCCGCCCGTACTCTGATGAACAGCGCCGGTGGGGGCCGGCGCCGTTCAGGGGGCGAGACAGTCGGGTACGGCGTCCGAGGTGGGGCGGCGGTTGTCGCGCGGCGGCGGCCGTGCGGCCGCGGCGGCCCGTCCCACGTCCGGTGAGTGGGGTGACAGGGCCTCGGCGTCGTACCCGCGCCGGTGTCGTCCTCCGACGACGGGGTAGTCCCCTGCTCCGAGGGGAGCTTGGGGAAGGGGGTTTCGTGGTTCGCGTTCGAGTCCTGGTCGTCGACGACCATCGCATCTTCGCCGAGTCACTGGCCGCGGCCCTGGCCGCGGAGCCGGACGTCGACGTGTCCGCGGCGGGCAGCGGCCCGGCCGCGCTGCGCTGTCTGGAGCGGGCGGCCGCCGAGGGGCGGCGGTTCGACGTGCTGCTCGTCGACGCCGACCTGGGCGGCAAGGTGCCGGGCGGCCGGCCGGCCGTACCCGTGCAGGCCGGTGACGAGGACGGGCTCGTCGACGGGATATCGCTGGTCACCGGGGTGCGTTCGGCGCAGCCGCAGGTACGGATCGTCGTCCTCGCCGAGAAGGACGACCCGGCCCGGGCCGCGCTCGCCCTCCAGGCGGGAGCCTCCGGATGGGTGGCCAAGGACTGCTCGCTGAACCGGCTGCTCACCGTCATACGGGGGGTGCTGCGCGACGAGACGCATCTGCCGCCCGCGCTGCTCACCGGCGTGCTGAGGGAGTTGACCGCCGCCCGGCGGCACCGCACGGAGAGCGAACGGCTCGTGGAGTCCCTGACCCCGCGCGAGCGGGAGGTGCTGCGGTGCATGGTCGCGGGGCTGGGGCGCAAGGCGGTCGCCGAGCGCCTGTATCTGTCCCCGCACACCGTACGGACCCATATGCAGAACGTCCTCGGGAAGTTGGGCGTGCACTCCACCCTCGCCGCGGTGGCCCTCGCCCGGCGGGCGGGTGTCGGACCCGCCGACCTAACCGGGAATGTTGTCGAACGGGGCGGTCAACTGGCGTAGCAGCCCGGCCAGTTCGCTGCGCTGGGCGTGGGTGAGCTCCCCGAGGATCGCCCGCTCCTGCGCCAGCAGTCCGGCCAGTGCCTGGTCGGCGCGGTCACGGCCCTCGTCCGTGAGCCGGACCAGGACACCGCGCCGGTCACTGGGGTCGGGCAGCCGCTCCACCAGGCCCTTCTTGGTGAGGCGGTCGATGCGGTTGGTCATCGTGCCCGACGTGACCAGCGTCTGTGTGAGGAGCTGGCCCGGCGAGAGCTGGTACGGGGTGCCCGCGCGGCGCAGCGCGGTCAGGACGTCGAACTCCCAGGACTCCAGGCCGTGCTCGGTGAAGGCGAGCCGGCGTGCCCGGTCCAGGTGCCGGGCCAGTCTGCTCACCCGGCTGAGCACCTCGAGCGGTTCCACGTCGAGGTCCGGGCGCTCCCGGCGCCACGCTGCGACCAGCCGATCGACCTCGTCCTCCATGGTGATCAGTGTAGTGGTTGTGTCGATGTGAAGTCTCTTGATATCGAGTCTCTTGACGTCGAGATGAGTGACGGGTGACGCTGGGTACCCGTCCGTCGGTCATCGGGAGGCCCCATGTCCGCAGCGACCCCTGTCTGGGACCCGGCCCAGTACCTGCGTCACGCCGGTCACCGCGCCCGGCCCTTCACCGACCTGCTCGCCCGCGTCCCGGACCTCCCGGGGGACCCGCCCCGCATCGCCGACCTCGGCTGCGGCGCAGGCAACGTCACCGCCCTGCTCGCCGACCGCTGGCCCGCCGCCCGCGTCACCGGCTACGACAACTCGCCCGAGATGCTCGACAGGGCCCGCGCCGACCACGGGGGCGGCAGCCTCGGCTTCGCCCACGCCGACGTCCGTACCTGGGCGCCGGACGGGGCGTACGGCCTGATCGTCAGCAACGCCACGCTGCAGTGGGTTCCGGGGCATGCGGAGCGGTTCCGGGACTGGATCGCCGGGCTCACCCCCGGCGGCACCTTCGCCTTCCAGGTGCCCGGCAACTTCGACGCCCCCAGCCATGTACTGATGCGCGAACTGGCCGCCTCCCCGCGCTGGCGGGCCCGCCTGGCCGGCGTCCTGCGCCACGACGGCGCCGTACTCCGCCCCGAGGCCTACCTGGAGCGGCTGACCGCCCTCGGCTGCACGACCGACGCCTGGGAGACGACGTACGTCCACCTGCTGACCGGGGAGGACCCGGTCCTCGACTGGGTCGGGGGCACGGGCCTGCGTCCCGTCCTGACGGCTCTGGCGGACGATCCCGAGGCGCGGGAAGCGTTCGTCGCCGAGTACCGCACCGCCCTGCGGACCGCCTGTCCGACCGGCCCGCACGGCACTCCGTTCCCGTTCCGCCGCGTCTTCGCGGTCGCCGTCAAGGGGAGCTGGCTCAGGGCGTGCGACCCAGGTGGGTGACGAGGATGTGGATTACGTCGTCGTCGATGACGTAGAGCACGCGGTAGTCGCCGACACGCAATCGGCGGGCTGTCGGTCCGTAGGCGACGGAGCCGGCGGGGCGGGGCTCTTTCGCGAGGGTGTCGACGGCTTCGTAGACAGCGGCCAGCCCGGCCGGGTCGTCGCGGAGAAACCGTACGGCCGCGTCGGTGGCTTTCGGCTCCCAGATGATGCGATAGGTCACGGGCGCAGCCCCAGCATGCGTCCGACCTCTTCGTGCGGGATGCCCTCGCCGAGGGTGCCCGCAGCCTTGCGGCGCTCGTGGTCGGCGAGCGCCAGGGCGTCTTCCAGATCCTCTATGACCTGCGGCGACACGAGCAGCGCGGCCACGTGCCCGTGATCCGTGAGCGCGATGGTCTCGCGGCTGTGGGCTGCGCGACGGACGAGGTCGCCGAGCTGGGCACGGGCTGCGCTGATCGTGATCTCAGTCATGCGCACATGATTGCACAAGATTAATCCAGTGCGTCGTTGATTCAGCTCTTCCGGTGACCTATCAGCCGAGGCTTCGGCTCCAGGCCGTCCAGGCCGTGCCAGGCCAGGTTGACCAGGTGGGCCGCCACCTCCGCCTTCTTCGGCTTGCGGACGTCCAGCCACCACTGGCCCGTCAGCGCCACCATCCCGACCAGGGCCTGCGCGTACAGCGGGGCCAGCTTGGGGTCGAAGCCGCGGCTCTTGAACTCGCGGCCCAGGATGTCCTCCACCTGGGTGGCGATGTCCGAGATCAGCGAGGCGAAGGAGCCCGTCGACTGGGGGATGGGGGAGTCGCGGACCAGGATGCGGAAACCGTCCGTGTACTCCTCGATGTAGTCGAGGAGCGCGAACGCCGCCTGCTCGCACAGTTCGCGGGGATGGCCGGCCGTCAGCGAGCTGGTCACCATGTCCAGCAGGCGCCGCATCTCGCGGTCCACCACCACCGCGTACAGGCCCTCCTTGCCGCCGAAGTGCTCGTACACCACCGGCTTGGAGACCCCGGCCTTCGCCGCGATCTCCTCCACCGACGTGCCTTCGAAGCCCTTCGCCGCGAACAGGGTGCGGCCGATCTCCAGCAGCTGCTGGCGGCGCTCCGCACCGGTCATCCGGGTGCGGCGGACGCGCCGCGGTTTCTCGTTGCTCGGGGTGTTGCTGGAGTCGGTCGCCACGACGACCATCATGCCGCCTCGACGGGTTCCTTCCCGCGCCGGGCGCTGCCTTCCGGGGAGTTACGGCGCGAATCGATACGCGAGCGTGACGGCCACCGCACGTCGGAGGCCCAGCCCAGCTGCTCGAACCAGCGGATCAGCCGGGCGGAGGAGTCGAGCTGCCCGCGCTCCACACCGTGCCGCGCGGACGTCGGGTCGGCGTGGTGCAGGTTGTGCCAGGACTCACCGCAGGACAGGACCGCCAGCCACCACACGTTGCCCGAACGGTCCCGCGACTTGAACGGACGCTTGCCGACCGCGTGGCAGATCGAGTTGATCGACCACGTCACGTGGTGCAGCAGCGCCACCCGGACGAGCGACCCCCAGAAGAAGCCGGTGAACGCGCCCCACCAGGACATGGTGACCAGCCCGCCGATCAGCGCGGGCAGCGCCAGCGACAGCGCCGTCCAGAGGACGAACTGCCGGGAGATCGCCCGCAGGGTCCTGTCCTTGACCAGGTCCGGCGCGTACTTTTCCTGCGGTGTCTGCTCCTCGTCGAACATCCAGCCGATGTGCGCCCACCACAGGCCCTTCATCAGCGCCGGGACCGTCTCCCCGTACCGCCACGGCGAATGCGGGTCGCCCTCCGCGTCGGAGAACTTGTGGTGCTTGCGGTGGTCGGCCACCCACCGCACCAGCGGGCCCTCCACCGCCATCGACCCGGCGATCGCCAGCGCGATCTTCAACGGCCGCTTCGCCTTGAACGAACCGTGCGTGAAGTGGCGGTGGAAACCGATGGTGATGCCGTGGCAGCCGAGGTAGTAGAAGAAGACCAGCAGACCGAGGTCCAGCCAGCTCACCCCCCACCCCCACGCCAGCGGCACCGCCGCCACCAGCGCCAGGAAGGGGACGGTGATGAAGAGCAGCAGCGTGATCTGCTCGATGGAGCGCTTGCGCTCACCGCCCAGCGTGGCGGAGTGCGCGGCGTCGTCGGACTCGGGTTGTTTCGGAGCTTCGTGCAGCACGTCGGAGCCTGAGGTCATGCGTGTCCCCTGTGGGGTATGTGGACTGAGGGTGGGTGCCGGGCCGTCGGAAACGCACCGCGTTCCTACGCTTCCGTAACCTACGGCAACGTAAGTATGGCAGTGCGTAGCCCGTCGGCAAGAGCCCGTCGGCCTGCGCGTCCGGACCGACACCTATCCTTGAAGTCGGTCGGACAGCGCGGTCCGCTCTGATTTCTTCCCGGACGTCCGGCCCGCAAGCGGCGCACGCCGCGCGAGACGCCGTCCGGGTTCCCTCCCAGACGAGCTTCAACACTGCAAGGAGCCGCACCTGTGAGCAGTGCCGACGACCAGACCACCACGACGAGCAGCGAGCTGCGTGCCGACATCCGCCGACTGGGTGATCTCCTGGGCGAGACCCTGGTACGGCAGGAGGGCCCGGAGCTGCTCGACCTCGTCGAGAAGGTGCGCCGACTCACCCGTGAGGACGGCGAGGCCGCCGCCGAGCTGCTGCGGGGCACCGAACTGCAGACCGCGGCCAAGCTGGTCCGCGCGTTCTCCACCTACTTCCACCTCGCCAACGTCACCGAGCAGGTGCACCGCGGCCGCGAACTGCGCGCCCGCCGCGCCGCCGAGGGCGGACTGCTCTCCCGCACCGCCGACCGCCTCAAGGACGCCGACCCCGAGCACCTGCGCGAGACGGTCCGCAACCTCAACATCCGGCCCGTCTTCACCGCCCACCCCACCGAGGCCGCCCGCCGCTCCGTCCTCAACAAGCTCCGCCGGATCGCCGCCCTCCTCGACACCCCGGTCATCGCCTCCGACCGGCGCCGCCTGGACACCCGGCTCGCCGAGAACATCGACCTCGTCTGGCAGACCGACGAACTGCGCGTGGTCCGCCCCGAGCCCGCCGACGAGGCCCGCAACGCCATCTACTACCTCGACGAGTTGCACGCCGGCGCGGTCGGCGACGTCCTGGAGGACCTCACGGCGGAGCTGGAGCGCGTCGGCGTCCACCTCCCCGACGACACCCGCCCCCTCACCTTCGGCACCTGGATCGGCGGCGACCGCGACGGCAACCCCAACGTCACCCCCCAGGTCACCTGGGACGTCCTCATCCTCCAGCACGAGCACGGCATCAACGACGCCCTGGAGATGATCGACGAACTGCGCGGCTTCCTCTCCAACTCCATCCGCTACGCGGGTGCGACGGAGGAGCTGCTCGCCTCCCTCCAGGCCGACCTCGGCGCCCTGCCCGAGATCAGCCCCCGCTACAAGCGGCTCAACGCCGAGGAGCCCTACCGGCTCAAGGCCACCTGCATCCGGCAGAAGCTGGAGAACACCAAGCTCCGCCTCGCCAAGGGCACCGCCCACGAGCCCGGCCGCGACTACCTCGGCACCGGCGAACTCCTCGCCGACCTGCGGATCATCCAGGCATCCCTGCGCGAACACCGCGGCGGCCTCTTCGCCGACGGCCGCCTCGCCCGTACGATCCGCACGCTGGCCGCCTTCGGCCTCCAGCTCGCCACCATGGACGTACGCGAACACGCCGACGCCCACCACCACGCCCTCGGCCAGCTCTTCGACCGGCTCGGCGAGGAGTCGTGGCGCTACGCCGACATGCCCCGCGAGTACCGCTCCAAGCTCCTCGCCAAGGAGCTCAGGTCACGCCGCCCGCTCGCCCCCACCCCGGCGCCCGTCGACGCCGCGGGGGAGAAGACCCTCGGCGTGTTCCAGACCGTCAGGCGGGCCCTGGAGGTGTTCGGACCCGAGGTCGTCGAGTCGTACATCATCTCCATGTGCCAGGGCGCCGACGACGTCTTCGCCGCCGCCGTGCTGGCGCGCGAGGCCGGACTGATCGACCTGCACGCCGGCTGGGCGAAGATCGGCATCGTGCCCCTCCTGGAGACCACCGACGAGCTCAAGGCCGCCGACACCATCCTCGAGGACATGCTCGCCGACCCCTCCTACCGGCGCCTCGTCGCGCTGCGCGGGGACGTCCAGGAGGTCATGCTCGGCTACTCCGACTCCTCCAAGTTCGGCGGCATCACCACCAGCCAGTGGGAGATCCACCGGGCGCAGCGGCGCCTGCGCGACGTCGCCCACCGCTACGGCGTACGGCTGCGGCTCTTCCACGGCCGCGGCGGCACCGTCGGCCGCGGCGGCGGCCCCACCCACGACGCCATCCTCGCCCAGCCCTGGGGCACCCTCGAAGGCGAGATCAAGGTCACCGAACAGGGCGAGGTCATCTCCGACAAGTACCTCATCCCGGCCCTCGCCCGCGAGAACCTGGAACTGTCCGTCGCGGCCACCCTCCAGGCGTCCGCCCTGCACACCGCGCCCCGCCAGTCCGACGAGGCCCTCGCCCGCTGGGACGCCGCCATGGACGTCGTCTCCGACGCCGCCCACACGGCCTACCGCAGGCTCGTCGAGGACCCCGACCTGCCGACGTACTTCCTGGCCTCCACGCCGGTCGACCAGCTCGCCGACCTGCACCTGGGCTCGCGGCCCTCCCGCCGCCCCGGCTCGGGCGTCTCGCTCGACGGACTGCGCGCCATCCCGTGGGTGTTCGGCTGGACCCAGTCCCGGCAGATCGTCCCCGGCTGGTACGGCGTCGGCTCCGGCCTCAAGGCCCTGCGCGAGGCCGGCCTGGACACCGTCCTGGACGAGATGCACCAGCAGTGGCACTTCTTCCGCAACTTCATCTCCAACGTGGAGATGACCCTCGCCAAGACCGACCTGCGCATCGCCCAGCACTACGTCGACACCCTCGTCCCCGACGAGCTCAAGCACGTCTTCGACGCCATCAAGGCCGAGCACGAGCTCACCGTCGCCGAGGTCCTGCGCGTCACCGGCGAACAGGAACTCCTGGACGCCGACCCGGTCCTCAAGCAGACCTTCACCATCCGCGACGCCTACCTGGACCCGATCTCCTACCTCCAGGTGGCCCTCCTCAAGCGCCAGCGCGACGCCGCCGGCGCCGACGAGAAGCCCGACCCGCTGCTCGCCCGCGCCCTGCTGCTCACCGTCAACGGTGTCGCGGCCGGCCTGCGCAACACCGGCTGACCCGCCGGAAAGAAGGGGTGCCCCCGGCCTCGTACGGCCGGGGGCACCCCTTTGTCCTGTACGGATCCGTCCTACACGGCAAGGAAAGCCGCCGTCAGCAGCACCGTCCCCGACAGCGCCAGCACCCACGCCGCCCGCGTCCGCAGCAGACCGCCCGCCACGACGACCGACGTCAGCAGCAGCGCGCCGCCCAGCGGAACCCACGCGTAGAGAACCCCGGCGGGACCCGCACGCACGGCGTCCGTACCGCCCGGCTTCAGCACCACCGTGTACGTCCGCCCCTTCTCCACGGCCACCGAGTTCTCCAGCACGACCTCCGCACGCGGCTGCGACCCCTGCGACAGCGGCGTGTACGGCCCCGTACACGTCTTCGCGCCGCACCGCGTCACCTCCACCGTGCCGCGCTCACGCCCCTTCGTCAGCATCGCGTGCTGCGCCGTACCCCACGACGCCCACACACCCGCGATCAGGATCAGCGCGGCGACCGTGCCCATCGCCGCGAACCGGCCGAACCGCAGGGCGGAGGAGCCACGGGAGGAGCGGGCAGCGGGAGACATGGCCGAGATCCTTGGCCATGACCTTGCGGTCGGTCAACTCCGGGCGGGCTCCGGCGGACTCCAGCAGGCTCCGGAGGGGAGACAAGTCCACCGATGTACCCATCGGCGCCTCACGAGTTGTACGTGCCCTGCGCCCGCTCCAGTCCCTCGATCACCAGACACTCCACCGCGTCCGCCGCCCGGTCCACGAGGTAGTCCAGCTCCTTGCGCTCCGCCGACGAGAAGTCCTTCAGCACGAAGTCCGCCACCTGCATCCGCCCCGGCGGCCGCCCGATCCCGAACCGCGCCCGGTGGTACTCCCGCCCGAACGCCTTCGTCAGCGACTTCAGCCCGTTGTGACCGTTGTCCCCGCCCCCCAGCTTCAGCCGCAGCGTCCCGTAATCGATGTCCAGCTCGTCATGGACCGCGACCACCCGCTCCACCGGCACCTTGTAGAACTCCCGCAGCGCGTTCACCGGCCCGCCCGACAGGTTCATGTACGACATCGGCTTCGCCAGGACCACCCGCCGGTTCGCCGGACCCGGCGGACCGATCCGGCCCTCCACGACCTGCGCCTGAGCCTTGCCGGCCCGCTTGAACCGGCCCCCCATCCGCTCCGCCAGCAGATCCGCCACCATGAACCCCACGTTGTGACGGTTCATCGCGTACTCGGGCCCCGGATTGCCCAGCCCCGCGATCAGCCACGGGGCACCGGCATCGGTCGTCACCTGCATGTCTCCCTCGATACGCGCCAGCCGCTGCCCCCGAAGGGAAGCAGCGGCTGACGAAAACGGCGTCGGTGCGGATCAGGCCTCGGCGGCGGCCTCGGCGGCCTCCTCGCCCTCCGCGGCCTCCTCCGCCTGCGCGGCCAGCACCTGGATGACGACCGCGTCCTCGTCGACGGCCAGCTTGGCGCCCTTCGGGAGGGTGATGTCCTTGGCGAGGATGGAGGAACCGGCCGCCAGGCCCTCGACGGACACCGTGACGGACTCGGGGATGTGGGTGGCCTCGGCCTCGACCGTCAGGGTGTTCAGCACGTGCTCCAGCAGGTTGCCGCCCGCGGCCAGCTCGCCCTCGGTGAGGACCGGGATCTCCACCGTGACGGTCTCGCCGCGCTGCACCAGCTGCAGGTCGACGTGCTCCAGGAAGCCCTTGATCGGGTCACGCTGCACCGACTTCGGGATCGCCAGCTCGTTCGTCTTGCCGTCGATGTCCAGCGCGATCAGCACGTTCGGCGTACGCAGCGCGAGCAGCAGCTCGTGGCCCGGAAGGGTCAGGTGCAGCGGGTCCGAACCGTGCCCGTACAGCACACCCGGAACCTTGTTGTCACGGCGGATACGGCGCGCGGCACCCTTGCCGAACTCGGTGCGCGTCGCGGCGGAGATCTTCACCTCGGACATAATCACTCCTCGAAGTCAGAAACGGACGTGGTCACCCGGCCACGAACGGCCTGCTACGAAGAGCGCGTCGATAACGGAGAGCCGAACCCGCCTCGTGAAAAGCGGAACGGCCTCCCTCGCCGAGCAACTCAAGCAGTCTACTCGGACCAGGAGGCCGCACCCAAAACGATCACCGGAAGACCCTGTGCAGAACCCTTACTGCACGGATCGCACGGGACTACTGCTCGTCGAACAGACTCGTCACCGAACCGTCCTGGAACACCTCACGCGCCGCACGCGCGATCGTCGGCGCGATCGACAGCACCTTGATCTTGTCCAGGGACTCGCTCAGCTCACCCGGCGTCGGCAGCGTGTTCGTGAACACGAACTCACTCACCCGCGAGTTCTTCAGCCGGTCCGCCGCCGGACCCGACAGCACACCGTGCGTCGCCGTCACGATCACGTCCTCCGCACCGTGCGCGAACAACGCGTCCGCCGCGGCGCAGATCGTGCCACCCGTGTCGATCATGTCGTCCACCAGGACGCAGATGCGCCCCTTCACGTCACCCACGACCTCGTGCACCGTGACCTGGTTCGCCACGTCCTTGTCCCGGCGCTTGTGCACGATCGCCAGCGGCGCACCCAGCCGGTCGCACCAACGGTCCGCCACCCGCACCCGGCCCGCGTCCGGAGACACCACCGTCAGCTTCGAACGGTCCACCTTCGCGCCCACGTAGTCCGCGAGGAGCGGCAGCGCGAAGAGATGGTCGACGGGCCCGTCGAAGAAACCCTGGATCTGGTCCGTGTGCAGATCCACGGCCAGCAGCCGGTCCGCGCCCGCCGTCTTCATCAGGTCCGCGATCAGACGCGCCGAAATCGGTTCACGACCCCGGTGCTTCTTGTCCTGCCGCGCGTAACCGTAGAACGGCACGATCACCGTGATGGACCTGGCCGACGCACGCTTCAACGCGTCGATCATGATCAACTGCTCCATGATCCACTTGTTGATCGGAGCGGTGTGGCTCTGGATCAGGAAACAGTCGGCACCACGAGCCGACTCCTGATACCGCACATAGATCTCACCGTTGGCGAAGTCGAAAGCCTTCGTCGGGACGACCCCGACCTCCAGCTGTTGGGCGACCTCCTCGGCAAGCTCGGGGTGGGCGCGGCCGGAGAAGAACATCATCTTCTTCTCGCCGGTCGTCTTGATCCCGGTCACAGCACAATCTCCTCAGAGGTGTCGCAGCTGATGGCGGTGCGGAAGTGCACTTATCACGGTACGCCCTGTTCGAGAGGGCCGAATCCGGTCAGTCCTCGGCGGCCGGCTCCCGCGAAGCCGCCTCCGCCGCCTTCGCGGCAGCACTCCCCGGACGCTTACGAGCCACCCAACCCTCGATATTCCGCTGCTGGCCACGGGCCACGGCCAGCGAACCCGGCGGCACATCCTTCGTGATCACCGACCCGGCAGCCGTGTAAGCGCCGTCCCCGACCGTGACAGGCGCCACAAACATGTTGTCCGAACCCGTCCTGCAGTGCGACCCGACCGTCGTGTGATGTTTGTCCTGCCCGTCGTAATTGACGAACACACTCGCCGCACCGATGTTCGAAAACTCGCCGATCGTCGCATCCCCCACATACGACAGATGCGGAACCTTCGACCCCTCACCGATCGACGCGTTCTTCGTCTCCACGTACGTACCGATCTTCGCCCCGCGCGCCAGCCGCGACCCCGGACGCAGATACGCGTACGGACCCACACTCGCCTCGGGACCCACCTCCGAACCCACCGCCACCGTGTTGTCCACCCGCGCCCCCGCACCCACACGGGTGTCCGTCAACCGCGAGTTCGGCCCCACCTCACACCCCTCGGCGAGATGCGTCACCCCGTGCAACTGCGTCCCCGGGTGAACCACCACGTCCTGCTCGAACGTCACCGCCACATCGACCCACGTCGTCGCCGGATCGACCACCGTGACACCCGACAGCATGGCGGCCGTCAGCAGACGGTCGTTGAGGATCCGCCGCGCCTCCGAAAGCTGCACCCGGTTGTTGATCCCCGCGATCTCCCGGTGATCCCCCGCCACCGACGCACCCACCCGGTGCCCCGCCTCACGCAGGATCCCGAGCACGTCCGTCAGATACTCCTCACCCTGACTGTTGTCCGTCCGCACCCTCTTCAACGCGTCCGCCAGCAACGCCCCGTCGAACGCGAACACACCCGAGTTGATCTCCCGGACCGCCCGCTGCGCCTCCGACGCGTCCTTGTGCTCCACGATCGCCGTGACCGCACCACTGTCGTCCCGCACGATCCGCCCGTAACCGGTCGCGTCCGGCACCTCGGCCGTCAGCACCGTCACCGCGTTGCCGTCGGCGGTGTGCGCGGCCGACAACCGCCGCAGCGTCCCACCGGTCAGCAACGGGGTGTCACCACACACGACGACCACGGTCCCGTCCACGGAACCACCCAGCTCCTCCAGCCCCATCCGCACGGCATGACCCGTACCGTTCTGCTCCGCCTGCACGGCGGTACGCACCTGAGGGGCGACCTCGGCGAGATGCGCGGTCACCTCCTCACGGGCGTGACCCACGACGACGACCAGATGCTCCGGCTGGAGCTCACCGGCCGCGGCGAGCACATGACCCACCAGGGAACGACCACAGATGTCGTGCAGGACCTTCGGTGTGGCCGACTTCATACGGGTGCCCTCACCCGCTGCGAGAACGACGACGGCTGCCGGGCGACTGGTGCTCACGGGATGCCCTTCGGCTGTGATGGGGGAGGGGGTGACATCCGCAGGATACCGGGGGTGTTTGTGGGGGACATGAGAGCGGGCCCTGACTGTGCAGTCAGGGCCCGAACCGAGCAGCTCCGCCAGCTGGATTCGAACCAGCACTACAGGGCTTCAAAGGCCCGCGGGCTACCAGTTACCCCATGGCGGATGGCTGCGTCAGACCTTACCCGAGACGTGCTGGAGCTTGGGCCACCATCCCTCTCCACCATCCTTCGATCTGGCGGTACAGCTCAGCCCCTCGGGACACGCGGATTACGAGGCATCCTCGGTAGCTCTCACCAACGTTCTTGCGAACGGTTTTGGGGTTGTGCTTCTTGATCGTCGTTTTCTGGAACGTGGAGACGTCGACATCAACCAGGTTGGCCCAGTAGCGCTTGGCTCCCTCTACGTCCGCCGTCATGTGGATCATCACGCGGTACTGCAGGCGCTCGCGTTCAACGCCAAGAAGGCGCAGCCAGGCCAAGTAGAGCTGGATTACCCCCGGGTCACTGTTGACGAAGATGACATTCTCCCGTCGGGCGTAGGGCTTGTCCTTCGTGCCTTCGGCCCAGTAGAGGGCGACGCCGGTCATGAACAGGTCCCGGTCCGACATCTCGCCGATCTCCTGCGCCGCCTTGCTCTTGGTCCGCTGTCGTTCCTCGTCCCGGATGGCCAACTCGTGCTCCCAGCGCTTTCGGGCCGCCAGCTTCGCCTGCTCTGTCGGGTCGCGTCGCTCCGGCTTCGGCAGATCCCGTACCCACAGCGAGATCGAGCTCTTCGAGCAGCCCAGCTCGACCTGGATCCGGTCGTACGTCCAGCCCTGGAGTCGGAGCTCCCTCGCCTTCTCCCGTAGGTCGTCCTTCGCTCGCGGGCGTTTCGTCCAGGCCGGCGGGGGCTCCCCCTTCACCAGTTGGTTGAGGATGTCGTTGTTGTAGATCTTCAGCTCGTCGCGGATCTGGCGGAGGCTGTGGCCCGCCCGTCGCAGGGCGACCGCCTGTTCCCGCAACCTCTCGAAGTCGTCGTATGTGCCGGGTGCATGTGTCACACGCATACCGTCCGGGCGGAATGGTCGGTTCCCCCCTCGAACGGTGTCCGATTCAGCAGTTCGAGGGATTTCGGGCCGTACCGCGTCCGAACGGTCACCCCGTGTGGTGTGGTCCGGACGTGGAAACTCGCCGGAAAAGCGGAGCTTCCCGCCCGTAGGCTGGACGCATGACCGCGACGGGGGAAGAGCTGGTGGCGGCCCGGGGAGGGCCATGGTGGTGGGACAGGCGGCGTAGTGCCGTGCTGGATGTGGGTCTCGCGGTGGTGTCCGCGCTGGAGTGCGGGCTGGAGGGGGTGCCGTTCGCGCGGGAGGCGGGGGTTCCGGCGGCCGTGGGGGTCGTGTTCGGTGTGCTGGCCGGTTCCGTGCTGTTGGTGCGGAGGCGGTGGCCGATCGCGGTGGTGCTGGTGGCGATCGCGGTGACGCCGGCCGCGATGGGTTTCCTGATGGGCGTCGTCGGTCTGTACTCGCTGGCCGCGTCCGAGGTGCCGCGGCGGATCATCGCGTCGCTGGCCGGGATGCAGTCGGTGGGTGTGCTCATCGTGATGTTCGTGCGGATGCGGCAGAACCTGGCGCGGGGGGAGCTGGACGTCGGGGACTGGATCGTGCCGTTCGCGTCGATCACGATGGCGATCGGGGTGACGGCGCCGCCGTTGTTGCTGGGGCTGTACGTGGGGGCGCGGCGGCGGTTGATGGAGAGTCTGCGGGAGCGGGCGGACAGTCTGGAGCGGGAGCTCCAGTTGCTCGCGGAGCGGGCCGAGGAGCGGGCGGAGTGGGCGCGGGGCGAGGAGCGGACGCGGATCGCGCGTGAGATGCATGACGTGGTGGCGCACCGGGTGAGTCTGATGGTGGTGCATGCGGCGGCGTTGCAGGCGGTGGCGCGGAAGGATCCGGAGAAGGCCGTGAGGAACGCCGCTCTGGTGGGGGACATGGGGCGGCAGGCGTTGACGGAGTTGCGGGAGATGCTCGGGGTGCTGCGCTCGGGTGGGGGCGGGGAGCGGCGGCGGGAGCGGGCGTCGGTGCCGTTGGCGGCGGTGGGGGTGGCCGCGGCGGCTGCCGCGTCCCGTGCGGTGGAGGAGGGGGAGGGGCCGTGTCTGTCGGAGATCGAGGAGTTGGTGGGGCAGTCGGCGGCTGCGGGGATGGTGGTCGATCTGTCGGTGGAGGGGGAGTCGCGGTCGTGTGCGCGGGAGGTGGAGTCGACGGCGTACCGGGTGGTGCAGGAGGCGTTGACGAACGTGCACAAGCATGCGGCGGGTGCGAAGGCGTATGTGCGTCTGGCGTACCGGGTGTCGGAGATCGCGATGCAGGTGGAGAACGAGCCGCCGCCGGATGCGGGGGCGGGGGCGTCGGCGGGGTTGCCGTCGGGGGGGAACGGTCTGGTGGGGATGAAGGAGCGGGTGTCGGCGTTGGGTGGGGTGTTCGTGTCGGGGCCGACGGATGCGGGGGGTTTTCGGGTGTCGGCGGTGATTCCGGCGTCGTAGTCCGGTCGTCGTCCGGTTGTCGTTCGGCCGTCGTCCGGTCCTCGTCCGGTCGTCTTCCGGGTTCAGCCGGCGGTGAGGCGTGTGGGCTGGATGCCGGAGACGAGGGTGGCGAGGGCGTGGTCGATGTCGGGGCCGAGGTACCAGTCGCCGGTGTGGTCGAGGGCGTAGGCGCGGCCTTGGGTGTCGATGGCGAGGAGTGCCCGGGTGTCGGTTTCGGTGCCGAGGGGGCAGACCTCGGTGTCGAGGGCGCGGCCGAGGTCGCCGAGGGTGCGGGCGAGGTGGAGGCCGTGGAGGGGGTCGAGGTGGAGGGTCGCGGGGGCGACTTGGCGGCCGGGTCCTGTGGGGTTGATGTGGAGTCCGCCGAATTCGGCCCAGGCTTCGACGGCGGCGGGGAAGACGGTGTGGCGGTGCCCGGCGGGTGAGGTGTGGTCGCGGAGGGTGTCGGCCCAGATCTCCGCTTGTTTGATGTTCCAGCGTCCGGGTTGCCAGCCGGCGGTGCGCAGTGCGGCGTCGACGGGTACGGCGAAGCGGGTGGTGGAGGTGCGGTCGGTGTGCATCTGCCTTTTGTCCGTCGGGGTCGTGGGGGGCGGGGGCTGGGGTCAGCCGTTGGTGGCGGGGTCGACCAGGCGGACGCCGAAGTGGGCGGTGAGGGCGGTGCAGGCGCGGCAGGGGGTGGCGTAGGCGCCGTGCAGGGGGTCGCCGTCCTCGCGGATGCGGCGGGTGGTGAGTTTGGCGTGTTTGAGGGATCTGCGGGCTTCGCCGTTGGTCATGGGTTTGCGTGCGGCGCGTTTGCTGCGGGCGGCGTCGGCGGTGGTGAGGTGCCGGGAGATGAGGATGGTCTCGGCGCAGCGGCCGGTGAAGCGGTCGCGTTGGTCGCTGGTGAGGGTGTCGAGGAAGTCCTGGACGAGGGGGTGCAGGGCGGGGGGTGTGTCGCCGCGTGCGGCGGTGCAGGTGAGGGTGGCGCCGCGGACGGAGAGGGCGGCGGCGATGGTGGGGAGGATGCCGTCGCGGCGGTGGTGGAGGGTGGGGGTGTGGGGGGTGTCGGTGGCGCTCCAGCCGATGCGGGGGTCGCCGGATGGGCCGTTGTGCGGCCCCGTCTGCGTCACGTTCATGATCATCATCCCCTCCCGAGCATCCCCCCGGAGGTCACAGGGTGCCAAATGGCGTGGCTGATGTGGAAGCTGGGTCGGGGTGACACGCCCGGGTTTGGGCGGGCTGTCACGGGAGGGTGACGGCTGGTCACGGAAGCGGAAGGGCGGAGGGCCGGTGCCGGTGACCGGTGGAGTCGTACCGCATAGGCTGTCGGCACCGCGATCCATGCGGTGATCCGCGCGGTGGTGTGTGCGGGCGCCGTGGGGGTCGTGGCGGTAAGCAGTCGAGACAGACGTGAGAGTCGAATACGTTCCGTAGTGGTCCGAAGGTGGGCGGTGCGGGACGTACAGAGTGCCGCAGGGGGCAACCGCCATGACGACAGGTCGGCTCGGGCTGGGGGCACCTCCCGGCCGCCAGGCCGGGGGCGAAGCCGCGCCGCCGAACGCGGCCTATGCGGGGCAGGTCGTGCACTTCCCGGATCCGGTGCGGGCGGCCCGTCACCCGAGAGGGGTGCGGGTGGACGAGCGGGGGTATCCCGACTTCTCGCCCTACGCGCGTGCGGCCGCGGAGGTGGCCGAGCCGCCGGAGGGTTTCGGCGTGGACGAGTTGCGGCTGACGGATTACGTGTCGGCGAACGCGGCGCTGGCGGCGAGCGGTCATGAGTTGTGGGACACGGTGCCGGCGGTGGCGACGCCGCACGGCTGGACGTGGCATCACGTGGTGGGGTCGCGTCGGCTGGAGTTGGTGCCGGTCGAGGTGAAGGCGTTGCTGCGGCATCACGGTGGTGTGGTGACGTCGGCGGTGGACCACGGCAAGCGGGGTACGCGGCCGTTGCAGGAGACGCGTCCGGCGCATTTCGGGCTGCCGAAGTCGGGTGTGGCGGTGACGGAGTCGCAGGTGCTGGGGGTCGAGGAGGAGCTCGGGTACCGGCTGCCGGGTGCGTACCGGTCGTTCCTGAAGGCGGCGGGTGGTTGTGCGCCGGTGGGTACGGCGCTGGACGCGGGGCTGGGGCTGCTGGTGGACCAGCCGTTCTTCACGGTGCGGGACGAGGCGGCGGTCAATGACCTCGTGTACGTCAACAAGTGTCTGCGGGACCATCTGACCAAGGACTATCTGTGCGTCGGTTTCGTGCAGGGTGGTCTGCTGGCCGTGAAGGTGCGGGGCGAGCGGCAGGGTTCGGTGTGGTTCTGCGCGTACGACGACGCGCGGGACGTGGATCCGTCGTGGTCGCCGGCCGAGCGGGTGGAGCGGCTGCTGTTGTCGTGCGGGGACGACTTCGATGTGTTCCTGTCCCGGCTGGCGGGGTCTCCGCCGGAGCTGGACACGGTGGCGAATCTGATGGTGGACGGTGGGTTCGCGCGTGCCGTCCCGGTTTCTTCCGCGGGGGAGTGAGCTTCGGCGATGGTGACGTTCGCGCAGGCGCAGGAGCGTGCGGAGGAGTGGGTCAACGGGGATGTGCCGTCGTACCAGCATCGTGAGGTGCGGGTGCGGGAGTTCGACCTCGGGTTCGTGGTGTGGGCGGAGGACCGTGCGGACGGGCCCCGCTCGGACGGGGGTGCGCAGCGGCTGGTGATCGCCCGTGACAGTGGTGAGGCGACGCTGTGGCCGGCGCTGCCGGTGGGTGAGGTGATCCGCCGGTACGAGGAGGAGTACGGCCGTGACGACTCGGTGCCCGAGCCGGTGCCGGCGCCTGCGGCGCGGGTGGATCTGAATCAGACGTCGTTCTTGCTGAGTCCGCCGGAGTGGTTGCAGGAGGCGGCGGACCGGCTGGGGATTCCGGATCGGCGGGGGGAGGGGGCGGGGTCGTCCGCGGGGCCGGCTTCGGACTCGTACGCGGCTTCGGACTCGTCCGCGGGTCCGGCATCGGGCTCGGTTCCGGCATCGGGTTCGACCGCGGGTTCCGGTTCGTCCGCTGTTTCGGATGCGGGTCCCACTTCTGATGCGGTTCCTGCTTCGGATGCGGGTCCCACTTCTGATGCGGTTCCTGCTTCGGATGCGGTTTCCGCTTCGGGGCCGTCCGCGGCTCCGGATGCGAGTTGGGCTTCGGGTGCCGGTGGTGCGGCTCCGGCCTCGTCCGCGGGTCCCGCTCCGGGGCCGGCGGGCGCGGCTGCCGGTCCTTCGGGGGCGGGTTCCGGCGCGGGGGCTTCCGCGCCGGGTGCGGCTGCCGGCGCGGGGAGCGGTGCCGCGTGGCCCGCCGCCGGGGGGAGCGCGGGGGCCGGTGCGCCGGTCGGGGCGACTCCGTGGGCCGGTACGGACACCAACGCCGACGCCGGTGAGGACCGTTCCGTTCCGCTGCCGGAGACCGTGTTCGCGCCGCAGCTGGGCGAGTCCGGTGACGGCGCTCCGCCGCCCGCGACTCCGCCGGAGGCGATGACGGCGCTGATGTCGGGCGGCAGCGGGCTTCCGCCGACGGCCGTCGCGCCGGCGCTCCGGGATCCCGCTGTGCCGCAGGGGGCGCCGGGTACGCCGCCGCCCGCGCAGGGCGGTGCGCCGTACGGTCGTCCGCAGGGGCCCGGCGGTGCGCCCACGCCTCCGCCGGCCGGTGCGCCCACGCCTCCGCCGGCCGGTGCGGGTGCGCCGGAGCGTCCGCTCGCGCCGAACGCCGGGGACATCGCGGACGCCGCGACCAGCAAGGCGGCTCCGCCTCCGCGGCGCGGCCCGGGTGCGACGACCCCGCCTCCGCCGGGTGCTCCGGGGACTCCGGGTGCGCGTCCGGGCGGTACGCCCGCGCCGCCGTCCGCTCCGGCGGGCGGGTACGTGCCGACGCAGATGGTGTCGTCGCTCGGCCCCGACGGGCCGGAGGCGCCGGGTGGTCCGACCCCGCCGCCGGGGACGCCGGCCCCGCCTCCGCCGCCCGGTGGCGCCCACCACGCGGCGACGATGCTCGCCGGTCCGGGTGTGCCCCGGCCTCCGGGCCCGCCCGGTGTCCCCGGTACCCCTGGTGCGCCCCAGCCTCCCGGTCCTCCCGCCGCCCCTGGTGCTCCCGGCGCTCCGCAGCCTCCGGGGCCGCCCGGTGCCCCCGGTGCTGCCGGGCGCGGGCCCGTGCATCACGCGGAGACCGTGCTGGCCGCGCCGCCGGTGGCGGGGCCCGGTGTGCCGCCGCCCCCGGCGCCCCCGGGGATGCCCGGCGGTGCTCCGCCGATGCCGCCCGGCGGGATGCCCCCCGGTACGCCGCCCGGTGTTCCCGTGCCGGGGCAGCCGCCGGCGTACGGCTATCCGCAGCCGCCCGCCGGCCTGCCGACCGTGGGCCCCGGCTACCAGGCCGTGCTGCGCTACCGCGCGCAGGACGGCAGCGAGCAGCAGCTGATCCGGCGTTCGGCGCCGGGTACGCCGCACCCGGAGTGGCAGATCTTCCACGAGCTGCGTGCGATGAACGTGCCGCCGGGCCAGGTGCTGGAGCTGCACACCGAGCTGGAGTCGTGCGAGCTGCCGGGTGCGTACTGCGCGCGGATGATCCGGGAGCAGTGGCCGCAGGCGCGGATCACGTCCATCGCCCCGTACGGCACCGATCACGCGAGCCGGCAGCAGGGCATGGGGCAACTGCTGGCCCACCAGGGTGAGTTGCATCAGGTGGCGGACGGTCCGGCGCGTCCCGCGCCGGTGCGTGCGCCGATTCCGCCGGTGCAGCCCGTGCCGCCGGTTCCGCCGGAGGCGGTCGCGCAGGAGCTGGCGGGGGCGTTCGGGCCGGGGGTGTTCCGGTTCGAGCAGGCGGCGGTGTCCCGGCAGGGTGTGCCACCGGTCGTGGCGCACACCCTGGTGGTGGCGGGGCTGCCGCTGGACATGGGCCCGTTCTTCTGGGCGCAGGCGCAGCCGGGCCGTCCGGTGCCGACGCTGGCGGAGCTGGCGGCGGAGCGGGGTGTGCAGCCGGCTTCGGACGCGGGCTCGTACCTGGTGATGGGCAGCGACTTCGGCAAGGCGATCTGTGTGCAGTACGGCACGGCGAACATCGTCGCGGTGCCGGTGGAGTCCGGGCCGGGCGGTGCGCCGGTGCCGCCGCAGTTCGTGAACACCGGCCTGCCGGAGTTCGCGCGCTGTCTGGCGCTGCTGGGCCGGATGTGGCGGCTGCGGTTCGGGCTGAACCAGGAGCAGGCGGGCCGCTGGACGGTGGACTTCCAGGCGCAGTTGGCCGCGCTGGACCCGGCGGCGCTGGGTTCGCCGGAGAGCTGGTGGTCGGTGCTGCTGGAGCAGATGTGGGACGGGTTGTTGTGACCCGTCACGGGTGAACCCCGTGTGACGTGAGGAGCCGGGCCCGGTCGTCAGGACGACCGGGCCCGGCTTTTGCGTGCCCTCCTCGCGGAGTGTCGCGTTATGAACACTTCCGTGTCATCCACCAAGATGTGCGCGATTCATCCCATTTCGTGCTCGGTCTTTCGTGCTGGGCTTCGTGTCCGTCGGTGGAGAGGGGTTCCAGGGTGAGCAGCGCATCGGTGTCGTCGCAGGGCTTCGAGGTCGTACGGGGGCGTGGCTACCGTCCTTTGCAGGTGATCGCGTACGTCGAGGGCGTCTCGGCTCATCGTGACGCCGCCTGGGAGCGGGCCGCGCGGCTCACCGTCCTCGCCCGGGAGATGGAGGAGGAGCTGGAGCTGCTGCGGGTGCGGGTGGCGGGGCTGGCGCCGCAGACGTACGACTCGCTGGGGGAGAGCGCGCGGCGGCTGTTCGGGCTGGCCGGGGAGGAGGCGGCGGCCGTGCGGGAGTCGGCGCGGCAGTACGCGCGGGACGTGACGGACCTGGCGGGGGACGACGCGGCCGGCGTGCGGGAGGCCGCGCGGGCGTACGCCGGGACCGTACGCGCCGAGGCCGACGAGCATGCCGGGGAGGTGCTGCTGGCGGCCCGCGCGGAGGCCGACCGGATCCGGACCGAGGCCCGGCGGGAGGTGAAGGAGCGGCGCGCACAGACGCTGGCGGTGCTGCGGGAGATGCGGGAGCGCACCTCCGGGATGCTCGCCGAGGCGGCCGGGGAGCAGGCGGAACGGCTGGACGCGGTGGCGCGCGAGGAGGGGGCGCGGGTGGCCGCGCTGGAGGCCCGGCACGCCGAGGCGGAGGAGCGTGCCGAGCGTGCGCTGACCGAGGCGCGGCAGGTCTTCGCCGACGCGGAGGAGTCGGCGCGGCGCCGCGCGGAGGAGGCGCGGGAGCGGGCGGCGGAGCTGCTCGCCGGGGCACGCGTCCGCGCGGAGGGCGTCGTGCGGGAGACCGAGCGGGTGCTGCGCGAGCACGCCGGGACGCGGGAGGAGGTACAGGCGCAGCTGGACCAGGTGTGTGCCGGTCTCAGCGCGCTGACGGGCCGGGCCGTGGAGTGAGCCGGTCCCGGGGCCTTCCGCGCGGCGGGTGCGGAGGGGGGTATTCTCACTCCTTGAGCACCGGGAACGTGCGTGGGGCGAGGAGCAGCAGGACCAGGAACGCCAGCGCCGCCGCGCACGCCGCGCCGAGGTAGACCGCGTGCACGGCGTCCGCGACGGCCCGGCGGGTCGCCTCGGGGACGGTGCCCGCGTCCAGGGCGCGGGTGACGGAGTCCAGGTCGCTCGCGCCGCCCAGGCGTGCGGCCAGGACGCTGTTGGCGACCGCGCCGAAGAGGGCCGCGCCGACGGTCTGGCCGGTCTGCCGGCAGAAGAGGACCGACCCGGTCGCCGTGCCGCGTTCCTCCCACTCCACCGAGGACTGCACTCCGATGATCAGGGGCAGCTGGAACAGGCCGAGAGCCGCGCCCAGCAGCAGCATCAGCAGGGTCGGCTGCCACGCCCGGCCGGGGTAGGGCAGGAAGGGGAACGCGAGGAGGACGAGCGCGGCCGTGCCGATGCCGAGCATCGCGGTGCTGCGGAAGCCGATGCGGCGGTACACGTGCTGGCTGAGGGCTGCCGACACCGGCCAGGTCAGCGTCCATACGGAGAGGACGAATCCGGCGGCCACCGGGGTGAGACCGAGGACGGACTGGGCGTAGGTGGGCAGGAAGACCGTGGGGGCCACCATCAGCAGGCCCAGGGCGCCGAGGGCCAGGTTGACGGCGGCGATCGTACGGCGGCGCCACACCCAGCCGGGGATGATCGGCTCCGCCGCGCGGTGTTCCACCACGACCACGACCGCCAGGAGGGCGGCTCCCGCCGCGAACAGGGCGAGCGACGGGGCGGACAGCCACGGCCAGGCGACTCCGCCCTGCACGAGCGCGGTGAGGAGGACGCCCCCGCAGGCGAAGATCGCGACCGCGCCCGCCCGGTCCACGCGCGCGTGGCGGCCGTTCTCCCGCCGTGGTTCGTGGAGGTGACGGACGATCAGCCACAACGCCACCGCCCCGACGGGCAGGTTGACGAGGAAGATCCAGCGCCAGTCGGCGTAGGAGGCGAGCAGTCCGCCGAGGCCGGGGCCGGCCACCGCGGAGACCGCCCACACGGTGGAGAGGCGGGCCTGGATCCTCGGGCGTTCCCGAAGCGGGTACAGGTCGGCGGCGAGGGTCTGCACCGTGCCCTGGAGCGCGCCGCCGCCCAGGCCCTGCACGACGCGGAACGCGATGAGCGCGGCCATGTTCCAGGCCGCGGCGCACAGCAGCGAACCCAGCAGGAACAGCGCGGCGCCCGCGACGAGGACCGGTTTGCGGCCGAAGGTGTCGGAGAGCTTGCCGTAGACGGGGAGGGTGACCGTGACGGCCAGCAGGTAGCCGGAGAAGAGCCAGGAGAAGTAGGAGAAGCCGCCCAGGTCGCCGACGATCTGGGGGACGGCCGTGGCCACGATGGTGGAGTCGAGTGCCGCCAGGGCCATCGCGAGCATCAGCGCGGCGACGACGGCTCCGCGCCGCCCGGTCGCGGCGGGTCGCCCGCTGTCGCGTGTCACCGGTCTGGTGCCGTCCACCCGGAGTCCCTCCCGCACGGTTGATTGCCCCTTGCACCTGTCTGCCGCCGCACAGCTTCGCACTTGATCCTCACGCGGCGGGAGGGTGGAGCCTGTATGGGCCTGCGGGTGGAGCCGACCCTGAGACGGTGTCCACCCGCCGGAGGAGAGCCCTTAGGGGTACCTCCGTACTACGGGTCGGGGAGGGTTCGTACCGACGGAGGACGAGACGGGGCGGGGGGCGTCCTTAACCTGGCTTTACGCCGCTGGGGGGCGGCGCACCGCACCGGCGGGGGTGGGGTTTTCCTCAGTACAAGACTGCGCTGAACACCAGGGCGCGGGGCCCCTGCCGGCCGCCAGACTGAATCACGTCGCACGAACACGCACGAAGCGGCCGCCGGACACGACGGGCGGGCGCCGGAACACCGCTTTCATCTGCTGACCGACATAGGAGACTTACCGTGACATCGGCTGTGACCATTCCCGGGCACGGGGGCGATTCGGAAGGTGCGGCGCGAAGCGCCTCGATGAGGGGTGGCGGCCGGGCGGCGGGAGGGAGTACGGCCGTTGCCGCGCGGGCGCGGCAGGTCGTGAAGGCGTACGGGTCCGGGGAGACCCGTGTCGTCGCCCTCGACCACGTCGACGTGGACATCGCCCGCGGCCGGTTCACCGCGATCATGGGCCCCTCGGGGTCCGGCAAGTCCACGCTGATGCACTGCCTCGCCGGGCTCGACACGGTGACGTCCGGGCAGATCTACCTGGACGAGACCGAGATCACCGGCCTGAAGGACAAGAAGCTCACGCGGCTGCGCAGGGACCGGATCGGCTTCATCTTCCAGGCGTTCAACCTGCTGCCGACGCTGAACGCGATCGAGAACATCACGCTGCCCATGGACATCGCCGGCCGCAAGCCCGATCAGGGGTGGCTGGACCAGGTGGTGGAGACCGTCGGGCTCGCGGAGCGGCTCAAGCACCGGCCGACGCAGCTCTCCGGCGGCCAGCAGCAGCGGGTCGCGGTGGCGCGGGCGCTGGCGGCCCGGCCGGAGATCATCTTCGGTGACGAGCCGACCGGGAACCTCGACTCCCGGGCCGGCGCCGAGGTGCTCGGCTTCCTGCGCCGCTCGGTGGACGAGTTGGGCCAGACCATCGTGATGGTCACCCACGACCCCGTGGCCGCCTCCTACGCGGACCGGGTGCTGTACCTCGCCGACGGCCGCATCGTCGACGAGATGCACCAGCCGACGGCCGATCAGGTCCTGGACCGCATGAAGGACTTCGACGCCCGGGGGCGTACGTCATGACCGTCCTGAAGACCTCCCTGCGCAACTTCTTCGCGCACAAGGGGCGGATGGCGCTGTCCGCGGTGGCGGTGCTGCTGTCCGTGGCGTTCGTGTGCGGCACGCTGGTGTTCACGGACACCATGAACACGACGTTCGACAAGCTGTTCGCGGCCACCTCCTCGGACGTCACGGTGAGCGCCAAGGGCGCCTCCGACAGCGGTGAGACCACCTCCGACAACGGCAGGCCGCCGGTGATACCGGCCTCCGTGCTCGACGAGGTCAAGGGCGCGGACGGCGTGAAGTCGGCCGAGGGCACGGTGTTCTCCACCTCGGTGACCGTCGTCGACGGCGACAAGGACAGCCTCTCGCCGACCAGCGGCGGCCCGACCATCGTCGGCAGCTGGAACGGCAACGACGCCCGCACCATGGAGATCACCGAGGGTGCGGCGCCCAAGGGCGCGGACCAGATCATGGTCGACGCCGACACCGCCGACAAGCACGACCTGAAGCTCGGCGACGAGATCGGCGTGATCAGCGTGGTCGGCACGCTCACCGCGAAGGTCTCCGGCATCGCCGACTTCACGGTCACCAACCCCGGTGCGGCGATCTTCTACCTGGACACCAGGACCGCGCAGCAGGCCCTGGTCGGCGAGAGCGGCGTCTACACCAACGTCAACGTGACCGCCGCGTCCGGCGTCGGCGACGCGCAGCTGAAGAAGAACGTCGCGGCCGAACTCGGCGGCGCCTACAAGGTGCAGACCGCCGAGGAGACCGCGGAGGCCAACCAGGAGAGCGTCGGGGACTTCATGAACGTCATGAAGTACGCGATGCTCGGCTTCGCCGGGATCGCCTTCCTCGTCGGCATCTTCCTGATCATCAACACCTTCTCCATGCTGGTCGCCCAGCGCACCCGGGAGATCGGCCTGATGCGGGCGATCGGCTCGTCCCGCAAGCAGGTCAACCGTTCGGTGCTGGTCGAGGCGCTGCTGCTCGGCGCCTTCGGCTCGGTCCTCGGGGTCGGCGCGGGCGTCGGACTCGCGGTCGGGCTGATGAAGCTCATGGGCATGATGGGCATGGAACTGTCCACGGACGACCTCACGGTGGCCTGGACGACCCCCGCGATCGGACTGCTCCTCGGTGTGGTCGTCACGGTCCTCGCCGCCTACCTGCCCGCCCGGCGGGCCGGGAAGATCTCCCCGATGGCCGCGCTGCGCGACGCGGGCACCCCGGCGGACGCCAGGGCCGGCTGGATACGCGGCGGGATCGGCCTGGTCCTCACCGGCACCGGCGGCTTCGCCCTGTACCTGGCGGGCAGCGCGGACAAGGCGACGGACGGTTCGATGTGGCTGGGCCTGGGCGTGGTGCTGTCCCTGATCGGCTTCGTCGTCGTCGGTCCGGTGCTGGCGAGCGGTGTGGTGCGGGTCCTCGGCGCGATCCTGCTGCGGGCCTTCGGCCCGGTGGGGCGCATGGCCGAGCGCAACGCCCTGCGCAACCCGCGCCGTACCGGTGCGACGGGTGCCGCGCTGATGATCGGTCTGGCGCTGGTGGCGTGCCTGTCCGTGGTCGGCTCCTCCATGGTGGCCTCCGCCACCGACGAGCTCGACAAGGCCGTCGGCACGGACTTCATCATCCAGTCCGACAACGGCCAGTTGATCACCCCGCAGGCCGTCGAGGCCGTGAAGGCGTCACCCGAGGTGGACCGGGTCACCGAGTACAAGTGGACCGAGGCCGACTTCACCACGCCCGACGGCAAGACGCTGAAGGACACGGCGATCACGGCGGCCGACCCGACGTACGCGACCGACCTGCGGGTCGAGACGGTCGCCGGGAAGCTCGGCGACGCCTACCGGCCCGACTCGATGTCCGTCCACGAGGACTTCGCGAAGGACCACGGCATCAAGCTCGGCTCGGAGATCAGGATCGCGTTCAAGGACGGCGAGACGGGCACACTGACGGTCCGGGCGATCACCGGCAGTGAGGGCGTCGTCGACGCGGGCGCGATGTACACGTCCATCGACACCCTCGCCACGTACGTGCCGGCCGAGAAGATGCCGCTGGACACGCTGCTCTTCGCCTCGGCGAAGGACGGGCGGACCGATGCCGCGTACACGTCGCTGAAGGACGCGCTGCACGACTACCCGCAGTACACGGTGCGCGACCAGACCGACTACAAGGAGGCGCTGAAGGACCAGATCGGCCAGCTGCTGAACATGATCTACGGTCTGCTGGCCCTGGCGATCGTCGTCGCGGTCCTCGGTGTGGTGAACACCCTGGCCCTGTCGGTGGTGGAGCGCACCCGGGAGATCGGACTGATGCGGGCCATCGGCCTCTCGCGCCGGCAGCTGCGCCGCATGATCCGCATGGAGTCGGTCGTGATCGCCCTCTTCGGTGCCCTGCTGGGCCTGGGTCTGGGCATGGGCTGGGGCGCCACCGCGCAGCAGCTGCTCGCCCTGGAGGGCCTGAAGGTCCTCGACATCCCGTGGCCGACGATCATCGGCGTGTTCATCGGTTCGGCCTTCGTGGGCCTGTTCGCCGCCCTGGTCCCGGCCTTCCGCGCCGGCCGCATGAACGTCCTGAACGCCATCGCCACCGACTAGCCACCGCATACGGGGGTTGCGGGGGAAACACCCGGCGCCGGAAAGTCCTGGGGGACTTTCCGGCGCCGGGTGTGCGCATGCAGGCACCTCGGCTCTTCAGCCGACCGAGTCGGGTGGTGGGTGGGCATAGGCCGGGGGTCCAGGGGCGGGAGCCCCCTGGGAGCCGAGCACCGGCACCGCCCCACCGGTCGACGGACGTTGTCCACAGCCCCGGCACCGGGGGTCTCCAGCGACGTACGCTGGAGACCCCCGGCCCGCGACGCGCGTCGGGCCCGACGTGTTGCACACCCCCGGACGGAAAGCGCCCCGAATGAGCCTGCACGGTCTGCTCGACGCCGTAGTCAAGGACACCGCTCTCGCGGAAGCGATCGCGGCCGCCGCGGACGGCAACCGCATGCACGTCGACCTGGTCGGCCCGCCCGCGGCCCGCCCCTTCACCGTCGCCGCCCTGGCCCGCGACACCGGCCGCCCCGTACTGGCGGTGACGGCCACGGGACGCGAGGCGGAGGACCTGGCCGCGGCCCTGCGCTCCCTGCTTCCGCCCGAGGGCGTCGTGGAGTACCCGTCCTGGGAGACGCTGCCGCACGAGCGGCTCAGCCCCCGCAGCGACACCGTCGGCCGCCGCCTCGCCGTGCTGCGCCGCCTGGCCCACCCCCGCTCCGACGACCCCGAGACCGGCCCGGTGTCCGTCGTCGTCGCGCCTGTACGCTCCGTGCTCCAGCCGCAGGTCAAGGGTCTGGGCGACCTGGAGCCGGTGTCCCTGCGGACCGGTCGGAGCGCCGACCTGAACGAGACCGTCGAAGCCCTCGCCGCCGCCGCGTACGCGCGCGTGGAACTGGTCGAGAAGCGCGGCGAGTTCGCCGTACGGGGCGGCATCCTCGACGTGTTCCCGCCCACCGAGGAACACCCCCTGCGGGTGGAGTTCTGGGGCGACGACGTCGAGGAGATCCGCTACTTCAAGGTCGCCGACCAGCGCTCCCTGGAGGTCGCCGAGCACGGCCTGTGGGCCCCGCCCTGCCGCGAGCTGCTGCTCACCGAGGACGTACGGGAGCGTGCGCGGGTCCTCGCCGAGCAGCATCCGGAGCTGGGGGAGCTGCTCGGGAAGATCGCCGAGGGGATCGCGGTGGAGGGCATGGAGTCCCTGGCGCCCGTCCTCGTCGACGACATGGAGCTGCTGCTGGACGTGCTGCCCAAGGGCGCCATGGCCGTCGTCTGCGACCCGGAGCGGGTGCGGACCCGGGCCGCCGACCTGGTCGCCACGAGCCAGGAGTTCCTGCAGGCGTCCTGGGCGGCCACCGCGATGTCCAGCGCGGACGAAGTCCGCTCCGGCAAGGGTGGTGGTGGGCGACGGGTGGGAGGCGAGGCCCCCATCGACGTCGGCGCCGCCTCCCTGTGGTCCCTCGCGGACGTCCGCGACCGGGCCCGCGAGCTGGACATGATGTGGTGGTCGGTGTCGCCGTTCGCCGCCGACGAGACGTTGACATCAGCCGCTGACGCGGCGGGGGACGCGGACACGCTCAAGCTCGGCATGCACGCCCCCGAGACCTACCGCGGCGACACCGCCAGAGCCCTCGCCGACACCAAGGGCTGGCTCGCCGACGGCTGGCGCACGGTGTTCGTCACCGAGGGCCACGGCCCGGCCGCCCGCACCGTCGAGGTGCTCGGCGGCGAGGGCATCGCCGCCCGTCTCGACACGGACCTCGGTGAGATCACCCCGTCCGTCGTGCACGTCGCCTGCGGCTGCATCGACCACGGCTTCGTCGACCCGGCGCTCGGGCTCGTCGTGCTCACCGAGACCGACCTGACCGGCCAGAAGGCATCCGGCCGCGAGGGCGCCCGGATGCCGGCCCGGCGCCGCAAGACCATCGACCCGCTCACCCTGGAGGCGGGCGACCACGTCGTCCACGAGCAGCACGGCGTGGGCCGCTACATCGAGATGGTGCAGCGCACCGTGCAGGGCGCCACCCGCGAGTACCTGGTCGTGGAGTACGCCCCCGCCAAGCGCGGCCAGCCCGGCGACCGGCTGTACATCCCCACCGACCAGCTGGAGCAGATCACCAAGTACGTCGGCGGCGAGGCCCCCACCCTGCACCGCCTGGGCGGCGCCGACTGGACCAAGACCAAGGCGCGCGCCAAGAAGGCGGTCAAGGAGATCGCCGCCGACCTGATCAAGCTCTACAGCGCCCGCATGGCCGCCCCCGGCCACGCCTTCGGCGCCGACTCGCCCTGGCAGCGCGAGCTGGAGGACGCCTTCCCCTACGCGGAGACCCCCGACCAGCTCACCACCATCGCCGAGGTCAAGGAGGACATGGAGAAGTCGGTCCCGATGGACCGCCTGATCTGCGGCGATGTCGGCTACGGCAAGACCGAGATCGCGGTCCGGGCCGCCTTCAAGGCCGTACAGGACGGCAAGCAGGTCGCCGTGCTCGTCCCCACCACGCTGCTGGTGCAGCAGCACTTCGGGACGTTCAGCGAGCGGTACGCGCAGTTCCCGGTGAACGTGCGGGCGCTGTCCCGCTTCCAGACCGACACCGAGTCGAAGGCGACCATGGAGGGCCTGCGGGAGGGCTCGGTGGACGTCGTCATCGGCACCCACCGGCTGTTCTCCTCCGAGACCAGGTTCAAGGACCTCGGCCTGGTCATCGTCGACGAGGAGCAGCGCTTCGGCGTCGAGCACAAGGAGCAGCTGAAGAAGCTGCGCGCCAACGTCGACGTGCTGACCATGTCCGCCACGCCGATCCCGCGCACCCTGGAGATGGCGGTCACCGGCATCCGCGAGATGTCGACGATCACCACCCCGCCGGAGGAACGGCACCCGGTGCTCACCTTCGTCGGGCCGTACGAGCAGAAGCAGATCGGTGCCGCGATCCGCCGCGAGCTGCTGCGCGAGGGCCAGGTCTTCTACATCCACAACCGGGTCGAGTCCATCGACCGCGCGGCGGCCCGGCTGCGCGAGATCGTGCCCGAGGCGCGCATCGCCACCGCCCACGGCCAGATGTCGGAGTCGGCGCTGGAGCAGGTCGTCGTCGACTTCTGGGAGAAGAAGTTCGACGTGCTGGTGTCGACGACGATCGTCGAGTCCGGCATCGACATCTCCAACGCCAACACCCTGATCGTCGAGCGCGGCGACAACTTCGGCCTCAGCCAGCTCCACCAGCTGCGCGGCCGGGTGGGACGAGGACGGGAGCGCGGTTACGCCTACTTCCTGTACCCGCCGGAGAAGCCGCTGACGGAGACCGCGCACGAGCGCCTCGCGACCATCGCCCAGCACACGGAGATGGGCGCGGGCATGTACGTGGCGATGAAGGACCTGGAGATCCGCGGCGCCGGCAACCTGCTCGGCGGCGAGCAGTCCGGGCACATCGCGGGCGTCGGCTTCGACCTGTACGTGCGGATGGTCGGCGAGGCGGTCGCGGACTACCGGCGCCAGCTGGAGACCGGCGGGATCGAGGAGGAGCCGCCGCTCGAGGTGAAGATCGAGCTGCCCGTCGACGCGCACGTCCCGCACGACTACGCGCCCGGCGAGCGGCTGCGCCTCCAGGCGTACCGGGCGATCGCCTCCGCGAACTCGGAGGACGACGTCAAGGCCGTGCGCGAGGAACTCGTCGACCGCTACGGCAAGCTGCCGGAACCGGTGGAGAACCTGCTGCTGGTGGCGGGCCTGCGGATGCTGGCCCGCGCGTGCGGCGTCGGCGAGATCGTGCTCCAGGGCAACAACATCCGCTTCGCGCCGGTGGAGTTGCGCGAGTCCCAGGAACTGCGCCTGAAGCGCCTGTACCCGGGCACGGTCATCAAGGCGGCCGCGCACCAGGTGCTGGTCCCGCGCCCGAAGACCGCGAAGGTGGGCGGCAAGCCGCTGGTCGGGCGGGACCTGCTGGGCTGGGTCGGGGAGTTCCTGACGTCGGTCCTGGGGTCCTGACCCGCACAGGAGAGGCCGTCCACGGCGTGAGGTCGCCGTGGACGGCCCTGACGGGTGCGCGGCCTTACGGCTGGTCGGGACGGTCGCGGTCCATGCCGAGCCGGCGTTCGGCCTGCTGCTGCCCGGTGTCGATGTGCTGCTCGTACTTGCCGCCGGTCCTCTCGTTCATCTTCCGTTCCGCGGCGTCCGAGGCGTGCTTGGCCTTGTCGCGTGCCGCCTTGTTGCTCTTGAACTTGTCGAGGATGCCCATGCGGGAGCTCCTTCCGGAGGTGACTCAGAACCGACGATACGCGCGCTTCGCGACGAATGCCCGTGTAGTGCCGTATTGGTCTGGACCTCTCACTCGTTACGGTGAGATCCGGCTCGACCCGCCCTCGCCAGGGCAGGAGACAGAAGAGCGAAGGAGGGGCGCGGTGACGCGGAACAGGGAATGGGGCATACGGGCCCGGAGCGCGGGCCCGGCGGTGATCGCCGCGGTGGTTCTCCTCACCGGCTGCGAGGGGATCCAGGACGCGGAGTCCCCGGCCGGCGACGGAAGCGGCAGCGCCGCCTCCGACGGACGCGCCGTCAGCCCGCTGGACAACCCCGAGGGCACCGGACCGGGCCTCGCGCCCGTGACCGGCGAGTCGGACCGGGCCGAGGCCGTCGACCTCATCACCAAGGTGACGACCAAGGGCCGCGGACCGAAGACGGGCTACGACCGGGACGAGTTCGGCTACGCCTGGATGGACACGGCGGACGGAGTGCCGCTCGCGAGGAACGGCTGCGACACCCGCAACGACCTGCTGCAACGCGACGGCCAGGACCTGCGGTTCCGCTCCGGGTCCGACTGTGTGGTGGTCGCCATGACCCTGGCCGACCCGTACACCGGTACGACCATCGAGTGGCGCAAGCAGGAGGCCGCCGAGGTCCAGATAGACCACGTGGTGCCGCTGTCCTACAGCTGGCAGATGGGTTCGTCGCGCTGGTCGGAGAGCAAGCGCGAGCGGCTCGCCAACGACCCGCTCAACCTGGTCCCGGTCGAGGGCGGCGCCAACTCGGCCAAGAGCGATTCCGGGCCGGCGGCCTGGCTGCCGCCCGACAAGCGGGTCCGGTGCGCGTACGCGGTCCGCTTCGCCCAGGTCGCCGTCGAGTACGAGATGCCGGTGACGCCGGCCGACAAGCGCATGCTGCTTCAGCAGTGCGGCGGCTGAGCCGCCGGGCGGGTCAGCTCAGGGAGCCGATGTCCAGGACCTCGCCGGCGGGCTTCTCCACCGGGACCGGCTCGTCGTAGTCGCCGAAGGAGAGGGAGCCCGGGTCGGTGGGGGACGTGCTGTCGAGCCGCAGCAGGTAGGGCTCGCCCTCGGTGGCGACGTACAGCGTGAAGCGGTCGTCGCCGTCCTGCGCCTCCAGCGTGATCGCGGGCGTGCCGTCGACCGTCGTCACCTTGCCGCGCGTCGCCTCCGCGTCACCGTCCTCCGCGCCGCCGAGGACCTCGTCGAGGTCGCAGAAGCCCGTGAGGTCCCCGGCGTCGGGGCCCTCGGCGGACATCTTCATCCACTTGCCGGCCAGCAGCGCCACGGCCGCGTCCACGTCCTCCTCGGGTTCGTCCTTGCTCTGGGCCCGCAGGAACTTCTCGTCGTACTTCATGTAGACGGTGTCGCCGGTCCTGATCAGTTCGGCCTCGCCCTGGCCGTCCAGCCCCATCGTGCCGGCGCACTCGCCCCGCTTGTTCAGGGCCAGGTCGACGTGGATGGTGCCGCCAGTGCCGTCGTCGGGGACGTCACCCGTCATCCGCAGGGACGACGCCCCGGTCGTGGTCTTGAAGGCCTTCTCGGCGATCTCGCCGCCGGTCAGTCCGGCGAAGGGCTCCTTCTTCGGTTCCTGGGAGCTCTTCCCCTTCTCCGCGGTCTTCTGTCCGGCCGGATCGTGTGATGTGCCGGTGTCCGCCCTGTCCTCGCCGCAGCCGGTGAGGCCGGCGGTGGCCACGGCGGCCAGGCAGAGGGCGGCGAGTGTGGTGCGACGCATGGTGGATTCCCCCGGAAGTCCTAGAAGCTGCCGTTGCCGATGATCTCGCCGTCGGCGTCGTAGACGGTGACGAGACCGTTGTCGCTCTGCTTCCAGTCGGCGAACGCGGAGGCGATGAGCTTGGCGGGGCCCGTGCCCTCGCCCATGATCCCGCCGGTGAAGTCGGTGTAGACGTCGGCGGCGTCGAGGATGTCGTTCTGCTCGTCCGCGCCCTGGACCTTGGTGATGTGCGAGGCGGCGTCCTTCTCCTGCGGCGTCCCGTTCTTCTGCACGAACGCCTTGAACTGCTCGGCCTGGGACGCCTTCTCGGTGCCCTTGTCCCCGGCGGGCTTCGCGTCCGGCGCGCCGTCCGACTCCGTGCCGCCGGACCGCTGCTCCGCGGACGCCGAGGTGCCCTTGTCGCCGGAACCGCCGTCCGAGTCGCCGGAGTTCGCCGAGGCGGCACCGATGACGACGATCCCCACGACGGCGCCCAGCGCGATCTTGCTCTTCATGCCCATGACTGTGTCCCTCCCGACGCGGCCACCGCCGCCTGCCGACGGTCGCTCGTTCGCGGGGTCAATGAGAACAGATGCTGTGAACGGAGTCAACAAGGTTCACAATGATGACTAGGTATACGCATGTGAATCGTAAATCTTGCGCACGTCGGTATGCTCGTCGCCACAGACGGAACAGAGGGGAACAGGGCGGGGTGCCGGGCATGCAGGACAACGCGACAGAAGTGACCGCCGCCGGGATCGCACGACTGGCCGGTGTCGGCCGCGCCGCCGTCAGCAACTGGCGCCGGCGGCACACCGACTTCCCCCGGCCCGTCGGCGGCACCGAGACCAGCCCCTCGTTCGCGCTGGCCGAGGTCGAGGGCTGGCTGCGCAGGCACAGCAAGCTCGCCGAGGTCCCGTTGCGGGAACGCGTCTGGCAGCGGCTCGTCGGCCACCCCGCCGGACCGGTCACCGCCCTCACCCACGCCGGCTGCGTCCTGCTGCTGATCCACGACCGCTCCCCGGTCTGGCTCGAGGTGAGCTCCGGCTCCGACGAGCGACTCGCCGCGCTGCTGCCCGGAGCGCTGGAGCAGGTGCTCACACCACGGTTCGGCGCCGCGAACGGCTCACGTGTGAACACCGCGGGCACTGTTCACAGCCCCGCCGTCCCCGCCGCCTCGGTCACCTCGGTCACCCGAAAAGCGCTCGAACCCCCCACCACCCCCCACCTGCTCCCCTCCGTTCCCCTCCTCCGGGCCGTCGCCGAACTCGCCGCCGGACTCGGCGCCCGGCACACCTTCGAGTTCCTGCTCGGCCGGCACCTCGACGCCAACCCGCGCCAGTACACGCCCACCCCCGCCGACCTCGCCGCTCTCATGGCCGGCCTGGCCGGCACCGCCCGCACCGTCCTCGACCCGGCCTGCGGCACCGGCGCCCTGCTGCGCTCCGCCGGCAACGGCCCCGGCCGGCGGCTGTACGGCCAGGACGGCGCCCCCGAACTCGCCGCCCTCACCGCGCTCCGCCTCGCCCTGCACACCCGCGCCCCCGTGCACGCCGCCACCGGCGACACCCTGCGCGCCGACGCCCACCCCGAACTGCGGGCCGACGCCGTCCTGTGCCACCCGCCGTTCAACGAGCGCAACTGGGGACACGACGAACTCGCCTACGACCCGCGCTGGGAGTACGGCTTCCCGGCCCGCACCGAGTCCGAGCTGGCCTGGGTGCAGCACGCGCTCGCCCGGCTGCGGGACGGCGGCATCGCGGTGCTGCTGATGCCGCCCGCCGCCGCGTCCCGCCGCTCCGGACGCCGGATCAGGGCCGACCTGCTGCGCCGGGGCGCGCTGCGCGCCGTCGTCGCACTGCCGGCCGGCGCCGCGCCCCCGTACGGCATCCCGCTGCACCTGTGGGTGCTGCGCCGGCCCGAACAGGCCCCGACGCGGCCGGAGGTGCTGCTCGCCGACGCCGGGCGGTTCGCCGGCGAGGGGCGCGGCGGGCCCGACTGGCCGGGGGTGCGGGAGACGGTCCTCGACGCCTGGCACGCCTTCGACCGGACCGGCCGGCTCGACGAACGGCCCGGACTGGCCCGTTCCGTGCCGGTCATCGAACTCCTCGACGACGACGTCGACCTCGCCCCGGCCCGCCACCTCCCGCCCCCGGCCGCCGCGGACGGCGCCGGCCGGCTCACCGACGTACGCGAACGGCTCGGCGAGACGCTGCGCCTGGCCGCCGGCCTCGCCCCGCCGCCCGTCGACCCCGCGCCGCCCGCCGCCGGACGCCTCCCGCTCACCACCGTCGGTGAACTCGCCCGCGCGGGCGCCCTGGTGATGCGTACCGGCGGAAACGGCGGCCACGCGCGCGTGCCCGTCCTCACCGACCACGACGTACTCTCCGGAACCGGCCCCTCCGGCACGCTTCCGGAGAGCGACGAGGAAGCGGTGCTCACCGAACCCGGCGACGTCGTCGTGCCCGTGCTCGGCGGGGGCGCCGTCGCGCGGGTGGTCGACGAGGCGACCGCCGGGGCCGCCCTGGGCCGCAACCTCGTGCTGCTGCGCCCCGATCCGGAGGTGCTCGACGCCTGGTTCCTCGCCGGGTTCCTGCGCGGCACCGCCAACCACCGCCGGGCCAGCAGCTACGCGTCCACCGCCACCCGGCTCGACGTGCGCCGGCTGCAACTGCCCCGGCTCGCACCGGCCGAGCAGCGGCGCTACGGCGCCCGCTTCCGGGCCCTGGACGAGTTCGAGCGGGCGCTCGGACAGGCGGGCCGGCTCGGCGAGCAGCTCGTCCGCGGGATGTACGACGGCCTGACCGACGGGACGATCGCCCCCGACTGAGCCCCCGACCGAACCCCCGACCGAACCCCCGACCGAACCCCCGACCGGGCCCGAACGAGCCCTCGGCGCGCTTCCGGAACGCCCCGGTACGACAACGGTTCGGTACATCCCGGGATCGGTTGTCGCTGTCGGCCTATACGCTCGGACTCCGAGTTCCCATCGGCTACACCTGTCCAGGAGCAGTCATGTACGGCCACGGCGCGGCGCCCCCTCCCAGCGCGGCAATGGTCATCACGCAGCGCGTGCTGTACGCCGCCGCCGGTGTCCTGTGCTGCGGACTGCTGGCCTGTGTGCCGCTGTTCCGGGTCGCGTTCCTGCGGGGACGGCCGTTCGACTGGGCGGCGGCCTGGGTGAGCATCCCGCTGTCGATAGCCTGCCTGGCGGTGGTCGGTTCGCTGCCGGAGTCGGACTACCGGACCGACGTGGCCCTGGCCGCCGTCCTGATCCTCGGCGCGAGCTCGGCCGCGTACTACCTGACCGTGGACATCCGCCTGCACCGGCGGCCGCACCCGTACGCGGGCCAGCTGCCGCCGCCCCACGCCACGACGACGCACGGCCCGGCAGGCGTCCACACCCCCTACGGCTACCCGCAGCAGGGCTCGCCGTACGCGCCCACGCCGATGCCGCAGCCCCAGGCCCCCCACACCCCGGTACCGCACACCCCGGCGCCCCCCACCCCCGTACCGCCGCAGTCGTCGCAGCCGCCGCGGCACCCCGCACCACCGGCCCGGATCGACCAGGTCCGCGCCGAACTGGACGAACTCAGCGACTACCTGCGCCGCCAGGACGGCAATCCCGGACAGCACGGCAACCACGGGGGCGGAAGGTGAGCGTGACGACGGGACGTGTCGTCGCCGGCCGCTACGAACTGTCCACGCTCATCGGACAGGGCGGCATGGGACAGGTCTGGACGGCCTACGACAAACGGCTGGACCGGCGCGTGGCGGTGAAGCTGCTGCGCCCGGACAAGGTGGCCGGCCAGGAGGCCGACGAACTGCGCCGCCGCTTCGTGCGCGAGTGCCGGGTGACCGCACAGGTCGACCACCCCGGCCTGGTCACCGTGCACGACGCGGGCAGCGAGGGCGAGGAGCTGTTCCTCGTCATGCAGTACGTCGACGGCGCCGACCTCGGCGACCACCTCGCCGAACACGACCCGTACCCGTGGCAGTGGACGGTCGCGGTGGCCGCGCAGCTGTGCGCCGTGCTGAGCGCCGTGCACGCCGTGCCGATCGTCCACCGCGACCTCAAGCCGCGCAACGTGATGGTGAAGCAGGACGGCACCGTCACCGTGCTCGACCTCGGTGTCGCCTCCGTCATGGACAGCGACACCACGCGCCTGACGCACACCGGTTCGCCCATCGGCTCGCCCGCCTACATGGCGCCCGAGCAGGCGATGGGCGGCGCGGTCGGCCCGTACACGGACCTGTACGCGCTCGGGGTGCTGATGCACGAGCTGCTCAGCGGCGACGTGCCGTTCGCGGGCTCCACGGCGCTCGGGGTGCTGCACCGGCACCTGTACGAGCCGCCGGTGCCCGTGCGCCGGATCCGCCCGGAGGTCCCCGAGGCCCTGGAGACCCTGGTGCTGCGGCTGCTGGCCAAGGACCCGCAGCACCGCCCGGACTCCGCGCAGGAGGTCTACGAACACCTGGCGCAGCTCCTCCCCGCGCGGGGAACGCCCACCGGCGCGCCCCTGGACCCCACCCGCCCCTTCCTGCGCCCGCACGCCCCCTGGCCGGACCGCGCCCGTACCCCCGCGCCCCAGCCGGCCCCCGCCGCGCCGCCCGCGCCCGCGGCGGAGAAGGCCGACGTCGCCGCCGCCGTGGACGAGGTGAAACGGCTGCTCGGCGAGGGCCGCATCACCCAGGCCGTCGACATCCTCGGCTCGATCCTGCCCATCGCCGCCGAGCAGCACGGCGAGCACTCGCCGGTCGTGCGCACCCTGCGCAAGCAGTACGCGGCCACGCTCCTGGACGACGGCCAGTACCGGCGCGCCCTGCCCGAACTGCGCCGCCTCGCCGACGAACGCGCCGCCGAGGCCGGCCAGGCCGACCCGCAGTCCCTGCGCTACCGCTACGAGGCCGCCCAGTGCCTGGAGCAGCTCGGCGAACCCGCGGCGGCCCTCGCCGAGTACCGGGCGCTGCTGGCGTACTACGAGAACCAGTACGTGGCCGCCGGCGACCCGCAGCTCGCCCACGACGTGCGCCGCCGCATCGGCCATCTGCTGCTCGCCCTGGGCGACCGGGCCGCCGCGCACGACACGCTGGTGCGGCTGCTGCACGACGTGGAACGCGTACAGGGACCGGGGCACCCGCTGGCCGCCGACATCCGGCGGACCCTGCAGTGGCTGGGACAGGTGCGCGGATAGCGGGACGGCGGGCCGCTGCGCCGTACGGGGCGGACGCCGGTGCCGGAAGTCCTTGTGAATCGTTGGTCGAATGGGTTGGCCAGAGCTTGGCCGATGCCTACCATCGATCACCGCAAGACTTTGTGCACCGCCGCACAAGCTCTCCTCAGGAGGTCTCCTTGCACCGCCGCCGTCGCACCGCGCTCCTCCTCACCGCCGCGATCGCCGCAGCGGCGCCCCTGCTCACCGCCTGCGGGAACGACGCGCACCCCGGTGCGGCAGCCGTCGTCGGCGGCGAGCGGATCACCGTGTCGCAGCTGGAGAACCGGGTCGACGAGGTCCGCGCGGCCCAGCGGGCGGCCGTACCGGACGACGCCCAGTACCAGCAGGCCATCGCCCGCACCGGCAGCCTCACCCGCGACACCCTGCACGGCATGGTCCTGGACCGGGTGCTGGAGCGCGCCGCACAGGACGCCGGCGTGACGGTCACGGACCGCGAGGTCCAGCGGATGCGGTCCGGTCTGGAGCAGCAGGCCGGCGGCGCCGAGGCGCTGGAGGCGGCCTGGCTGCAGCAGTACGGCATCCCGCCGCAGCGCCTCGACGCCAATTTCCGCCTCCAGATCCAGGCCCAGAAGCTCGCCCAGCAGCTCGGCACCGACACCAGCCGGCCCGAGTTCTGGCAGGCGCTGTCCGAGGCGGGCAAGAAGCTCGACATCGACCTCAACCCGCGCTACGGCGACTGGGACGTCGAGAAGAGCAGCCGGGTCGACGCCAGGGCGCCGTGGGTGCGGGACGTCACGGCGACCGGGATGCCGCAGACGCTCTGACCCGCCGCCTGTGGACAACCGGCCTGTGGACAACTCGGGGGCTGTCGGCGGGGTGGGCTAGTTTCGCAGTGTGAACGCAACCAGCCCCGCACCGGACTCCGGGACCGCCCCCGGCCGAGTCGTCCTGCTCACCACCAGCCACCGTGTCGCGCCCGGCCTGCTGTCCTGGCCGGCCTGGCAGGCCCTGCGCGCGGCCGACAGGGTGCTGTGCGCGGACGGCGCCCACCCGCAGCTGCCGTATCTGCGGGAGGCGGGGACACCGGTCGAGGAGGCGGCACCGACCGCCGAGGAGATCGTCGACGCCTGCGCCGGCGGGCGGACGGTGGTGGTCGTGGCGACGGGGGAGGGCGAGCCGGCGCTGACCGACGGGCTGGCGCGGCTGGCCGGGACCGGCAGGGTGCGGATGCCCGAGCTGGAGCTGCTGCCCGCCTCCTACGACCTGCCGGGCGCCCGGCTGCTCGACCTCGTGCAGGTCATGGACCGCATCCGCGCGGAGTGCCCGTGGTCGTCGCGGCAGACCCACAAGGGCCTGGCGAAGTACGGCATCGAGGAGGCGTACGAGCTCGTCGAGGCCATCGAGGAGGGCGACCGGGACGAGTTGCGCGAGGAGCTGGGGGACGTGCTGCTCCAGGTCGTCTTCCACGCGCGGATAGCGGAGGAGGACCCGGACGCCCCCTTCTCGGTCGACGACGTGGCCGGCGGGATCGTCGCCAAGCTCATCCACCGTCACCCGCACGTCTTCGGTGACGAGACGGCCGAGACCCCCGAGGACGTGAAGGAACACTGGCTGCGCACGAAGGCGATCGAGAAGCGGCGCGAGTCCGTGACCGACGGCATCCCCCTCGGCCAGCCCGCCCTCGCCCTCACCGCGAAGCTGGCGTCCCGCGTCCGCACCGCCGGCCTCTCCGTCCCCCTTCCCGCGGGCGAGGGCATCGGCTACGAACTGCTCGGCCTGGCGGTTCGGGCGGAGGCGGAGGGGGTGGATCCGGAGGCGGCGTTGCGGGCGGCCGCGCGGGTGTATCGCGACGCGATCCGCTTCGCGGAGGGGCAGGGGGAGGGCTGAGCCGGGGGCGAGTGCGGGGTGCAGGGTCCGGGGCAGGAGTTCTTCGCCCCCGCCGCCCCTTCCCTCCCCCACTCTCGGCTTCGCTCGAGCGGGGGACCCCCATCGTCCCTGGGGGCGCTGCCCCCAGACCCCCCTTGCGCAGTTCCCCGCGCCCCCAAAGGGGCGCGGGGAACTGCGCGAGCAACCCCGACGCACCCGCGCCCGCCGGACGACCCCAGTCACCCGAGTTCTGCCGCGCCGCGCTCCCTGTCCCGCCCGTTAGGGTCGCCGCATGCATGACCAGCCCACCACTCCCGAACTCTTCACCTGGGAGTTCGCCGCCGATCCCTACCCCGCCTACGCCTGGCTGCGTGAGCATGAGCCCGTGCGCAGGACCCGGTTGCCCAGTGGGGTGGAGGCCTGGCTGGTCACGCGGTACGCCGATGCCAAGCAGACGCTCGCCGACAACCGGCTGTCCAAGAACCCCGCGCACCACGACGAGCCCGCGCACGCCAAGGGCAGGACCGGTATCCCCGGGGAGCGCCAGGCGGAGCTGATGACGCATCTGCTGAACATCGACCCGCCGGACCACACCCGGCTGCGCCGGCTGGTCAGCAAGGCGTTCACCCCGCGCCGGGTCGCCGAGTTCGCGCCCCGGGTGCAGGAGCTCACCGACGGGCTCATCGACCGGTTCGCGGACAGCGGCTCCGCCGACCTCATCCACGAGTTCGCCTTCCCCCTCCCCATCCACGCCATCTGCGACCTGCTCGGTGTCCCGCGCGAGGACCAGGACGACTTCCGGGACTGGGCGGGCATGATGATCCGTCACGGCGGAGGACCGCGCGGCGGGGTCGCCCGGTCCGTGAAGAAGATGCGCGGCTACCTCGCCGAGCTGATCCACCGCAAGCGCGAGGCGCTCCCCGCCGAACCCGCCCCCGGCGAGGACCTCATCTCCGGCCTCATCCGCGCCTCCGACCACGGTGAGCACCTCACCGAGAACGAGGCCGCCGCCATGGCGTTCATCCTGCTGTTCGCCGGCTTCGAGACCACCGTCAACCTCATCGGCAACGGCACCTACGCCCTGCTCACCCACCCCGACCAGCGTGAGCGCCTGCAGGGGGCCCTCGCCGCCGGGGAGCGCGGGCTGCTGGAGACCGGTGTCGAGGAGCTCCTGCGGTACGACGGTCCCGTGGAACTCGCCACCTGGCGGTTCGCCACCGAGCCGGTCACCATCGGCGGGCAGCGCATCGCGGCCGGCGACCCCGTCCTCGTCGTACTCGCCGCCGCGGACCGGGACCCGGAGCGGTTCGCCGACCCGGACGTGCTCGACCTCGGCCGGCGCGACAACCAGCATCTGGGATACGGCCACGGCATCCACTACTGCCTGGGCGCCCCGCTGGCCCGCCTGGAGGGCCAGATCGCGCTCGCCACCCTGCTGACGCGCCTGCCGGACCTGCGGCTCGCGGCGGAACCGGCCGAACTCCGCTGGCGGGGCGGGCTCATCATGCGCGGACTGCGTACGCTCCCGGTGGAGTTCACCCCTCCGCGGAAGTGACGGACCGGGCCGCCGTCCGCTGTGCCCCCGAGCGGACCGGCGCAAACATGACACGCGCTCAACTCTGTGATCTTCACGTGATCTGCGCGGCATGAACTTGTGACAAGTGATCGTCTGCGGATACGTTCACCCATCAAGTGCGGTGCATCGGTTCGGTTTCCGTTCGCCGCGCCGGTCATTGCTGTCTTGCGAAAGGTCTCCGCATGCTCTCCGGGAACGGTCGGCACCGCCGCCCCCGCCAGGCTCCGGCTCTCCTCGTCGCGGCCGGGGTGACCGGCTCCGCCATCGCGATCCCGCTCCTCGGGGCCGGCAGCGCCAGCGCGGCCGACGGCGCGACCTGGGACCGGGTCGCCGAGTGCGAGTCCGGCGGCTCGTGGAGCCAGAACACCGGCAACGGCTACTACGGCGGCCTGCAGTTGACCCAGGACGACTGGGAGAGCTACGGCGGACTGGACTACGCGACCAGCCCCGACCAGGCCAGCCGCGGCCAGCAGATAGCCGTGGCCGAGAGAATCCTCGCCGACCAGGGGGTCGGCGCGTGGCGCACCTGCGGACTGACGGCGGGCCTGAACCAGGACTCGACGTCGGCCGACATCGACACGGGCGTGGCGGGGGACTCGACCTCGGACACGTCCGGCTCCTCCAACTCCTCCAACTCCTCCGCATCATCCGATTCTTCGGACTCCGGTGATTCGTCCGCTTCGCCCTCCCCGTCGGCCTCGTCCGACGCGGAAGGGCCGGAGGACGGCGAGGGTGCGGCCGGTGAATCGGCCAAGTCCGACGAGGCGAGCGGCTCGGACACGGATTCGGACACCGGCTCCGGCGACGGATCCGGCACCTCCCCCTCCGCCTCGGCCACCCCCAAGAGTGACGAGTCGGACAAGTCGGGGCAGACCACCGGTTCTTCCGAAGTCACCGACACCGAGGACACCGGCACGGGCCGCCACCGCGGCGTCACCGCCGAGGAGGGTGTGGTGGAGGACCGTACGTCGGAATCGTCCGGCCGGCATGCCTCGCGCGGCACCGACGCCTCGCGCGATGCCGCCGACGGCTCGTACACCGTGCGCACCGGCGACAGCCTCTCGTCCATCGCCGACTCCCTTGAGCTGGGCGGCGGATGGCGGTCGCTCTACGCCGAGAACGAGCAGGTCGTCGGTGCCGACCCGGACCTCATCCTGCCGGGTCAGGAGCTCGAGGTCGGGGTCGGACCGGACGAGAAGTGACGCCCGAAAGGGACTGGACGCGGCGGCAGTTGGCGTCATGATTCGCGACGAATGTCCGGTTTAAAGACTGTGAGAGATAGGTCTCAGAGGCCCTGATCGTCTTTGAAATTCCGCGGATCGCGTGTCTACGGTCGTGACCGCTCGCCACCGCGGGCCCCGGCTGCCGCCACGCCGAATCCTGCCAGTGGCAGCACGGGAACAGTCGTCGCGTCATGCGCCGTAGGCAGGAGCGGGGGACCCAAGGTAAGCGCCCCTTCCGGTGGTTGACACCGGAGAGGGCTTGGGGTGAAGCCGCGTCCCGCAAGGGGCGCGGCCGGGCAACTCAACCGGCCCGAACCCGACAGCTCACCTCGCAGGCGTCGGTGAGGGGATCCACCATGCTGTTTTCCGGCAAGGGCAAGCACCGTCGTCCGTCCAAGGCCACCCGCGCGATCGCCGTCGCCGGTGTCGCCTCCGCCGCCGTCGCCGCCCCGCTGATGGCGTCCGGCAGCGCCTCCGCCGCCACCGCCTCCGAGTGGGACACCGTCGCCCAGTGCGAGTCCGGCGGCAACTGGTCCATCAACACCGGCAACGGTTACTACGGCGGCCTGCAGTTCTCCGCCTCCACCTGGGCCGCGTACGGCGGCACGCAGTACGCCTCCACCGCCGACCGGGCCAGCAAGGCGCAGCAGATCGAGATCGCCGAGAAGGTCCTCGCGGGCCAGGGCAAGGGCGCCTGGCCGGTCTGCGGCACGGGCCTGTCCAACGCCGCCTACACCGGCTCCTCCTCGAACGGCTCCGGCTCCTCGCAGAGCACCGGTTCCACCGGGACCCGTGAGACCGAGCAGAAGGCCTCCCGCTCCACCGAGCGCCCGGCCGCCGAGCAGAAGACCGAGAAGCAGGTCGAGCGGAAGGCCGAGGAGAAGACCGTCACCACCCCGACCGGCAAGAAGGTCGAGAAGGGCGACGGCGAGTACAAGGTCCTCAAGGGCGACACCCTCAGCTCCATCGCCACCGAGCACGACGTCGAGGGCGGCTGGGCCGAGCTGTTCGAGCTGAACGACGACATCGTCGACGACGCCGACCTCATCTACCCGGGCCAGCAGCTGCACCTCAAGTAAGCGGCTGCCCCCTGCTCCCCGCCCCGGCGCGTCTTCCCCCGTACGCGCCGGGGCGGGGTTTTTGCGGCCGGGTTTCCGGAAACGGCTTTGTTCCATTCGGAAACAATTTACTCTCGGTTCTGTCCACGGGACGGGCGGCCGGATGGCCGATCGCCCGGAGCCGGTTAGGCTCGGACTCGCAAGACCCTCCGGGGTCCTGCCCACCCGCGTCACATCCAAGAAGGAGATGCTCGTGCCGTCCATCGACGTCGTCGTAGCCCGGGAAATCCTGGACTCCCGAGGCAACCCCACGGTCGAGGTCGAGGTCGGCCTCGACGACGGCAGCACGGGTCGTGCCGCCGTCCCGTCCGGCGCCTCCACCGGCGCCTTCGAGGCCATCGAACTCCGTGACGGCGATGCCAACCGTTACCTGGGCAAGGGTGTCGAGAAGGCCGTCCTGGCCGTCATCGAGCAGATCGGCCCGGAACTCGTCGGCTACGACGCCACCGAGCAGCGCCTGATCGACCAGGCGATGTTCGACCTGGACGCCACCGACAACAAGGGCTCCCTCGGCGCCAACGCCATCCTCGGCGTCTCGCTCGCCGTCGCCCACGCCGCCTCCGAGGCCTCCGACCTCCCGCTCTTCCGCTACCTGGGCGGCCCCAACGCGCACCTGCTGCCGGTGCCGATGATGAACATCCTGAACGGCGGCTCGCACGCCGACTCCAACGTGGACATCCAGGAGTTCATGATCGCCCCGATCGGCGCGGAGTCCTTCTCCGAGGCCCTGCGCTGGGGCACCGAGGTCTACCACACCCTGAAGAAGGTCCTGAAGAGCAAGGGCCTGGCCACCGGCCTCGGCGACGAGGGCGGCTTCGCCCCGAACCTCGGCTCCAACCGCGAGGCCCTCGACCTCATCCTCGAGGCGATCAAGGAGGCCGGCTACACCCCCGGCGAGCAGATCGCCCTCGCGCTCGACGTCGCCGCGTCCGAGTTCTACAAGGACGGCTCCTACACCTTCGAGGGCAAGGAGCGCTCCGCCGCCGAGATGACCGAGTACTACGCCGAGCTCGTCGAGGCGTACCCGCTGGTCTCCATCGAGGACCCGCTGTTCGAGGACGACTGGGAGGGCTGGAAGACCATCACCGCCAAGCTCGGTGACAAGGTCCAGCTCGTCGGCGACGACCTGTTCGTCACCAACCCCGAGCGCCTCGCCCGCGGCATCGAGGAGGGCGCCGCCAACGCCCTGCTGGTCAAGGTCAACCAGATCGGCTCGCTGACCGAGACCCTGGACGCCGTCGAGCTGGCCCAGCGCAACGGCTTCAAGTGCATGATGTCCCACCGCTCCGGCGAGACCGAGGACGTCACCATCGCCGACCTGGCCGTCGCCACCAACTGCGGCCAGATCAAGACCGGCGCCCCGGCCCGCTCCGAGCGCGTCGCCAAGTACAACCAGCTGCTGCGCATCGAGGAGATCCTCGACGACGCCGCGGTGTACGCCGGCCGCAGCGCGTTCCCGCGGTTTCGCTCTGCGAACCAGTAGGCACAGCGCTCTGCGGACCAGTAGGCACAGCGCTCTGCGGACCAGTAGGCACAGCAAGGGCTGACCCGCCCCGTAAGAGGCGGCGTCGTACGTACGTCCCCGTACCCGGTCCCGTACCGTGTGCGGGGACGTACGCGCGTATGACGGTGAACGAGAGGCGGGAACATGGCGGTCAAGGACCGGGACCGTTTCTCCACCGCGACCAGGATCCGGCTGATCGGTGAGCAGACCGCGGCCCGGGTCTACCGCTCGCAGACCAAGCGCCAGGCCCGCCGCTCCCGGCTGACCGGCCGGGCCGCGCTGCTCGCCCTGGTGGTCTGCTCCCTGATCGTCGCCCTCGCCTATCCCATGCGGCAGTACGTCTCCCAGCGCGCGGACATCGCCGACCTCCAGCAGGAGCAGGACGAGGCCCGCCGGCGGGTCGAACGGCTGCGCGACATGAAGGCCCGCTGGCAGGACGACGCGTACGCCGAGCAGGAGATCCGCAGGCGGCTGCATTACGTCCTGCCCGGCGAGACCGGCTACGTCGTCATCGACCCGGGTACGGCGAAGCAGTCCCGTACGGATCTCGAAGCCGCCGACCGCCCCTGGTACGCGAACGTCTGGGACGGCGTCGACAAGGCCGACGCCGCCGCCCAGTGACCCCTTATCGAGAGCCGCAGAAAGACACGTATGGACACGCCCCCGCCCACGACCCCCCGCACCGAGCCCACCGACGCGGACGTCGAGGCCTTCAAGCAGCAGCTCGGGCGGCCCCCGCGCGGGCTGCGCGCCATCGCGCACCGCTGCCCCTGCGGACAGCCGGACGTCGTGGAGACCGCGCCGAGGCTGCCCGACGGCACCCCCTTCCCGACGCTCTACTACCTCACCTGCCCGAAGGCGAACTCCGCGATCGGGACGCTGGAGGCGAACGGCGTGATGAAGGAGATGACGGAACGGCTGGCCACCGACCCGGAGTTGGCGGCCGCGTACCGCGCGGCGCACGAGGACTACGTCCGGCGCCGCGACGAGATCGAGGAGCTCGAGAACTTCCCCAGCGCGGGCGGCATGCCCGACCGGGTGAAGTGCTTGCACGTGCTGGTCGCCCACTCGCTGGCCGCGGGCCCCGGCGTCAACCCGCTGGGCGACGAGGCGCTGGCGATGCTGCCCCAGTGGTGGCGCAAGGGCGCCTGCGTGACGCTGCCCGCGAAGGAGGACGGCCAGTGACCCGGGTCGCCGCCATCGACTGCGGTACGAACTCCATCCGGCTGCTGGTGGCCGACGCCGACCCGGAGACCGGTGAACTCACCGATCTGGACCGCCGTATGACGATCGTACGGCTCGGCCAGGGCGTCGACCGTACGGGCCGGCTGGCGCCCGAGGCGCTGGAGCGGACGTTCGCCGCCTGCCGCGAGTACGCGGAGATCATCAAGGAGCACGGCGCGGAGCACCTGCGCTTCGTCGCCACCTCCGCCTCCCGCGACGCCGAGAACCGCGACGAGTTCGTGCGCGGGGTGGTGGACATCCTGGGCGTGGAGCCCGAGGTCATCACCGGTGACCAGGAGGCCGAGTTCTCCTTCACCGGGGCCACCAAGGAGCTGACGGGCCGGACCGATCTGCACCGCCCCTTCCTGGTCGTGGACATCGGCGGCGGCTCGACCGAGTTCGTCGTGGGCGACGACCACGTGCGCGCCGCCCGCTCCGTGGACGTCGGCTGCGTACGGATGACCGAGCGGCACCTGGTGCGGGACGGGGCCGTGACGGACCCGCCGGCCGAGGAGCAGATCGCGGCCATACGGGCCGACATCGAGGCCGCCCTCGACCGCGCCGAGGAGACGGTCCCGCTGCGCGGGGCGCACACCCTGGTCGGCCTGGCCGGCTCGGTCACGACCGTGTCGGCGATCGCCCAGGACCTCCCCGAGTACGACTCCGAGGCCATCCACCACTCCCGCGTCTCCCGCGACCGCGTCCGCGAGATCACCGGGTGGCTGCTGCGCTCCACCCACGCCGAGCGCGCGGCGGTGCCCTCCATGCACCCGGGCCGGGTCGACGTGATCGGCGCCGGGGCCCTGGTCCTTCTGGCGATCATGGAGCGGATCGGCGCGGAGGAGGTCGTGGTGTCGGAGCACGACATCCTCGACGGCATCGCCTGGTCCGTGGCCTAGCCCTCCTTCGCCACTGGTCAGCAGCACTCCGCTGAGCAGTCGGGATGGCGTTTGAGCGGCGTCCGGGGGGCCTTTCGGGCCCCTCGGCGAGGCGCCGCCGGGAAAGTTCGTGAAGTTCTTCACAAGGAATTGGCCCCGGGAGAACGAAGAAGTGATCCCGGTTGACCCATTCGGGCCCTCAACACCCCTTTGAACACGTTCAGAAGGTGGTGGTGGGCGTCCCGTCGGAGATCATCGTACGGGCTCGGCGGCCGGCCTCACGGCGCCGCCCGAGCGGCAGAGAGGCAGCTCACGCGGCATTGACAACGTCCCGCACGGGGTGCCGGTTCCCGTTTCGCGTTGTGATCTGGATCAAGAAGTGCGGGATGGTAACACAGGCCCTGTCGAAGCTTGTGAAGGGGCGCACGAGGTACCCCCCTGAGGCGGGTGGATACTCGATGGCATGAGCACCACGGAGCGTCCCAGGATCCTCGTAGTAGGCGGTGGGTACGTAGGCCTGTACGCAGCTCGGCGCATCCAGAAGAAGATGCGTTACGGCGAGGCGACCGTCACCGTCGTCGACCCGCGGTCGTACATGACCTACCAGCCCTTCCTCCCCGAAGCCGCCGCCGGCAGCATCTCCCCCCGGCACGTCGTCGTCCCGCTGCGGCGCGTGCTTCCCAAGGCGGAGGTCCTCACCGGCCGGGTCACCACCATCGACCAGGACCGCAAGGTCGCCACGATCGCCCCGCTGGTCGGCGAGGCGTACGAGCTGCCCTTCGACTACCTGGTGATCGCGCTCGGCGCGGTCTCCCGCACCTTCCCGATCCCCGGCCTCGCCGAGCAGGGCATCGGCATGAAGGGCATCGAGGAGGCCATCGGCCTGCGCAACCACGTCCTCGAGCAGCTCGACAAGGCCGACTCCACCACGGACGAGGAGATCCGGCGCAAGGCGCTCACCTTCGTCTTCGTGGGCGGCGGCTTCGCCGGCGCGGAGACCATCGGCGAGGTCGAGGACATGGCCCGTGACGCCGCCAAGTACTACAAGAACGTGTCCCGCGAGGACATGCGCTTCGTCCTCGTCGACGCCGCCGACAAGATCCTCCCCGAGGTGGGTCCCAAGCTCGGCAAGTACGGCAAGGAGCACCTCGAGGGCCGCGGCGTCGAGGTCTACCTGTCCACGTCGATGGACTCCTGCGTCGACGGCCACGTCGTGCTGAAGAACGGCCTGGAGGTCGACTCCAACACGATCGTGTGGACGGCGGGCGTCAAGCCGAACCCGGCGCTGTCCCGCTTCGGCCTGCCGCTGGGGCCGCGCGGTCACGTCGACACCGAGCCGACGCTCCAGGTCAAGGGCACCGACTACATCTGGGCCGCGGGCGACAACGCCCAGGTCCCGGACCTCGTGGGCCGCAAGGCCGGCAACGAGAACGCCTGGTGCCCGCCGAACGCCCAGCACGCGCTGCGCCAGGCCAAGGTCCTCGGCGACAACGTGGTCTCCGGCATGCGGGGCTTCCCGCAGAAGGAGTACAGCCACGCCAACAAGGGCGCGGTGGCGGGCCTCGGCCTGCACAAGGGCGTGGCGATGATCGTCATGGGCAAGATGAAGATCAAGCTCAAGGGCCGGCTCGCCTGGTACATGCACCGTGGCTACCACGGCATGGCGATGCCGACCTGGAACCGCAAGATCCGCGTCTTCGCCGACTGGACCCTCGGCATGTTCCTCAAGCGTGAGGTCGTGTCCCTGGGCGCGATCGAGTCGCCGCGCGACGAGTTCTACGAGGCGGCGAAGCCGGCACCCGCACCGGCGGCGGCCAAGCAGGAACCGAAGAAGACCGAGGCCAAGGCTTCCTGACCTCCGGTCACCCTCCGAAGGGGCCACCCGCCATCCGTGGTGCGGGCGGCCCCTTCGGCGTTCCCGAGGGGCCGACGGGGGCCCGCCCATCCATCCGCCCGACCCACCGAGTCGGAAGGCCACCCCCGGGGCTCCGCCCCAGGCCCCGGTTCCGGGTCCGCCCGCCGTCCCGACTCGGTGGGTTGAGAAGCGCCCCTGGGGGTCCACCTCAGGCCCCGGTTCCGGGTCCGCCCGCTGTCCCGACTCGGTGGGTTGAGAAGCGCCCTCCGGGGGCCCGCCCCAGGCCTCGGTTCCGGCCCGCCCGACCCGGTGGGCGAAAGCTTGCCCCGGGGCTTCGCCCCCGGACCTCACCGGTGCTCCGCCCCCGGCCCCACGGGCCCCGCCCGAGTTCCGGGGAGCAACCCCGTCGGGGTGCGTTCTCGGCTCCCGAGTCGGGTGGTGGGTGGGCGAAGGACGGGGGTCCAGGGGGCGGAGCCCCCTGGCAGGGGCGGAGCCCACACGGCTCGCCTCCGCGCGTGCGATCCAGCGTTTTGCCCGGAGATGACGCGCGCCGGGGACTGACGACCCACCCTCAAGTGTTTACGTAAGGAGGACATTCCGGGATTCCCCGTCACGGAGGTGTACACCATGCCGGACGTCGCCTCGCGGCTGAAAGGCCACGTCGAACAGCTGATCAACGCCCCCCTCCCCGTCCGTGTCCGCGCCTGGGACGGATCACAGGCCGGCCCCCCGGACGCCCCCACCCTGGTCGTACGCAACCGCCGGGCCCTGCGCCACCTGCTCCGCAAGCCGGGCGAACTCGGCCTCGCCCGTGCCTGGGTGGCCGGCGACCTCGCCGTCGAGGGCGACCTCTACACCGTCCTCGACCGGCTCGCCGGCTTCGTCTGGGAGCGCGGCGAGGACGCCCGCACCCTCGTCCAGGCCCTGCGCGACCCCGCCTTCCGCTCCGCCGCCCGCGGACTGATCGCCCTCGCGGGCCCCCCGCTGCCGCCCGCCCCGCCCCGCGAGGAGGCCCGCCGTCCCCGCCGCGGCCCGCACACCAGGCACAGCGACCTGCGCGCCGTCAGCCACCACTACGACGTCGGCAACGACTTCTACGAGATCGTCCTCGGCCCGTCCATGGTGTACTCCTGCGCCTACTGGCCCGCCCCGCCCCCGCGGAGCACCCTCGAACAGGCCCAGCACGACAAACTCGAACTCGTCGCCCGCAAGCTCGCCCTGAAACCCGGCCGGCGGCTGCTGGACGTCGGCTGCGGCTGGGGCTCCATGGCCGTCCACGCCGCCCGCGACCACGGCGTGGGCGTCGTCGGCGTCACCCTCTCCCACGAACAGGCCGCGTACGCCCGTAAGCGTGTCGCCGACGAGGGCATGAGCGACCGCGTCGAGATCCGCGTACAGGACTACCGGGACGTCACGGACGGCCCGTACGACGCCGTCTCCTCCATCGGCATGGCCGAACACGTCGGATCCGAGCACTACCTGGAGTACGCCACCACCCTGCACCGGCTCCTCAAGCCGGGCGGACGGCTGCTGAACCACCAGATCGCGCGCCGCCCGCAGCGGGACGAGACGTCGTACCGGGTGGACCCCTTCATCGACGCCTACGTCTTCCCCGACGGCGAACTCGCCCCGCTGGGCACCACGGTGTCCCTGCTGGAACGTTCCGGTTTCGAGGTGCGCGACGTCGAGTCGATCCGCGAGCACTACGCGCTCACCCTGCGCCGCTGGGTGGCGAACCTGGAGGACGACTGGACCCGCGCGGTGTCGCTCGCCGGTCCGGGACGGGCCCGCGTCTGGCTGCTGTACATGGCCGCGTCCGCCCTCGCCTTCGAACGCAACCGCCTCGGCGTCAACCAGGTCCTCGCCGTCAGGACCCCCGAGTCCGGCGCCTCCGCCCTCCCCCTGCGCGCCCGCACCTGGAACTGATCCGCACACGGCGAAGGGCCCCGCTCCACCCGGAACGGGGCCCGCGTCACAGCCTTGGGGGTGTCGTTCGGATCCTGCCGGGGCCGCGGGGGCCGGCACCGCCCACTGGAGCCGGCCTGATCCGAACGACGTCCCCTGGCCGTGGCTCCTACTCGGCCTTGATCGCCTGCAGCATGTTCAGCCGGGCCGCCCGCCGCGCCGGCCACAGCGCCGCCAGCACACCCACCACCGCGGCCAGCAGCAGGAAGACCCCCATCCGGGCCCACGGCAGGACCAGTTCGTACGTCGCCATCCTCGACCCCACCAGCTCACCGGCCGCCCAGCCGAAGAACACGCCCAGGCCGAGGCCGAGCACCGCGCCGAACAGCGAGATCACCAGGGACTCCAGCCGGACCATCCGCTTGATGCCCGTGCGGTCCAGGCCGATCGCCCGCAGCATGCCGATCTCCTGGGAGCGCTCGAACACCGACATCGCCAGCGTGTTGACGACGCCGAGGACCGCCACGATCACCGCCATCGCCAGCAGGCCGTAGACCATGTTCAGGATCAGGGTGAACATCCTCGCGATCTCGTTGGAGAGGTCCTGCTTGTCCTGGACCTTGATCGCCGGGTTGGTGCCGAGGGCCTTCTCCAGCGAGTCCTTCACCGCGTCGGACGCACCGTCGGCGGTCTTCAGCATGACCATCATGTCGGCCGGTTCCGCCTCGTGCGGATCGAGCGTCGCGGTGTCGATCATGATGCCGCTGATCATGTCGTTGGCCTGGTAGACACCGGAGACCGTGAGCTCCTGCTTCTCGTCGTCCTCATAGGTGACGGTGAAGTCCGAACCGGCCTTCCAGCCGTACGACTTCGCGGTGTCCTCGTCCACGACGACCCGCGTGCCGCCGACCTCGAAGGCGCCCTGCACCACCGGGAACTCGGTCAGTTCGCCGATCGTGGCGCCGTTCACGCCGGTCAGGTACTCGTCCTCGCCGTCGACGAGGGCGTACGCGTTGCGCATCGGACTGGTGGCGGTGACGTCGTCGGCCCGCTTCAGTTCCTTTTCGACGTCCGGCGACAGCGGGTGTCCGTTCGCCATGGACACCATGTAGTCCGCCTCGATCGCGGAGGCCGCCATCTTGTCGATGGACTTCTGCAGACTGCCGGCCATCACCGTCATCCCGGTGATCAGGGTGAGCCCGATCATCAGCGCGGACGCGGTGGCGGCGGTACGGCGCGGGTTGCGCACCGAGTTCTGCCGGGCCAGCTTCCCGGAGACCCCGAAGACGCGCAGCACCGGCCCCGCGGCGGCGATCAGCGGGCGGGACAGCAGCGGGGTCAGGACGAAGACACCGATGATCAGCAGGACGGCGCCCAGACCCATCGGGGCCTGGCCGTCGGAGCCCTCCATCGTCGTGGCCGCGAGGACCACCGCGACACCGGCCGCCGAGAACAGCGCGCCCAGCGTGTTGCGCAGCACCAGCGACTTGGTGGTCGCCGCGGCGTGCACCGAGCCCATCGCCGCCACCGGCGGGATCTTCGCGGCCCGGCGGCCGGGCAGCCACGCGGCGAGCATGGTCACCAGGATGCCGACCGCGAACGCGGAGCCGACCGTGCCCGGGCTGATCACCAGGGGCCCGTCGGGCATGGGCGCGTCCAGCGTCCCCATCAGGGAGCGCAGCCCCGCGCCGATGCCGACACCGGCGACGAGTCCGGCGACGGCGGCGACCGCGCCGACCACGAACGCCTCGATCAGCACCGACCGCGTGACCTGACGCCGGGAGGCGCCGACCGCGCGCATCAGGGCCAGCTCCTTGGTGCGCTGGGCGATCAGCATGGTGAAGGTGTTGGCGATGATGAACGTCCCGACGAACAGCGAGATCCCGGCGAACACCAGCAGGCCCTGCTTCAGGCCGCCCATCGAGGCGGCGATCGCCTCCGCCTGGTCCTCGGCGAGCTGCGTGCCCGTCGTGGTCTCCACGACGTCGGACGGCAGCGCCTTCTCCAGCTGGGCCCGCAGCGCGGTGTCGCTGACGCCGTCCTTCGCCTTGACGGCGATCTCGTCGAAGGTGCCCGGCTTGCCGAACAGCTTCTGCGCGGTCGCCGTGTCGAACAGGGTGAGGCTGCCGCCGGCCGCGACATTGCCGTCGTCGGTGGTGAAGATGCCGGTGATCTCCGGCTCCAGGACGGGCCCGTCGACCGACATCCTCACCTTGTCGCCGACCTTGTAACCGGCCCGCTTCGCGGTCTCGGAGTCGATGAGGACCTCGCCCTCACCCTTCGGCGCACGCCCGTCGGCCAGCGGGTACCGGGGGTCCTCGGTGCCCCAGTAGTTGCCGCCCTGCGACTGGAAGCCGTCGCCGAGCAGCTTGCCGTCCTTGTCGGCGAGCGCGGTGAAGCCCTGGACGGTGCCGATGGCCTGCGCGGCGCCGGGCACGGCGGCGCTGTCGTCGACCAGTTCGCGGGTCAGCTCCCGGTACTCGCCGACCTTGTCGCCCTCCGCCTCCTTCCACTGGGGGGTGACGGCGACGTCGACGTGGTCGAATCCCTTGGCGGACTGCTTCTGCAGGGCGTCGGAGAGGCTGTTGGTGAAGACCAGGGTCCCCGACACGAAGGCCACGCCGAGCATCACGGCGAGCACGGTCATCAGGAGCCGGGCCTTGTGCGCGAGCACATTGCGCAAGGCGGTACGGAACATGGAAGTCTTCTCGAGTCCAGACGTACGGAGGAGGGGCGGGCGGGGGAGCGGGCGGGGGCGTCAGCTGGTGCGGCCCTTGGCGTCGAACCGCTTCATGCGGTCGAGCACCGAGTCGGCCGTCGGCCCGTGCACCTCGTCCACGATCCGGCCGTCGGCGAGGAAGACGACGCGGTCCGCGTAGGCGGCGGCGACCGGGTCGTGCGTCACCATGACCACCGTCTGCCCCAGCTCGCGCACGGAGTTGCGCAGGAAGCCCAGCACCTCGGCGCCGGAACGGGAGTCGAGGTTTCCGGTGGGCTCGTCGCCGAAGATGATGTCCGGCTTGGACGCCAGCGCCCGCGCCACCGCGACCCGCTGCTGCTGACCGCCGGAGAGCTGTGAGGGCCGGTGGCTCAGCCGGTCCGACAGGCCGACCATCCGGATCACGGTGTCCAGCCACTCCTTGTCCGGCTTGCGGCCCGCGATGTCCATCGGGAGGGTGATGTTCTCCAGCGCGGACAGCGTCGGCAGCAGGTTGAACGCCTGGAAGATGAAGCCGATCTTGTCCCGGCGCAACCTGGTGAGCTGCTTGTCCTTCAGCGAGCCCAGTTCGGTCTCACCGATGCGGACGGAACCGGAGGAGAAGGTGTCGAGGCCGGCCACGCAGTGCATCAGCGTGGACTTGCCGGACCCGGACGGGCCCATGATCGCGGTGAACTCGGCCTGCCGGAAGGCGACGGAGACCCGGTCCAGGGCGACCACCTGGGTCTCGCCCTGGCCGTAGATCTTCGAAAGCTCCGTGGCGCGCGCGGCCACGGCGGTGGTCCGGTCGGCGAGGGGTGCGGTGGTCACGGGATGGACGCTCCTGTCGGGACGGTGTGTTCTCGGGGACGTCGTCCATCGTTGCGCCGCTTCGCCGCCGTGTAGTCAGCCGCTGCTCCGGTTCCGGGGGGCGACTCGGGAGGGACCACCGGGCGCGGCGTCATACCTGGGGATGACGGCGGCCCCTGAGCAGGGGTGCGTGGAACGGGTGGAGCGCCCTTGTTCGGACGGTGAAATTCCGTCATTCCGCGTGCGTGACGGAACGTCACACGCAAGGCTGTTGGCACGTGCTGACGGCGAGTTCGCAGTGCTGATGCACCCTCAGGCGCCAATAAAATAAGACAAGATCGGTTCATCCCGCCGCTGTCGACGGGAGGGCCACCGATAGGCTCGGAACCGCGAAGCGGAGCCCACGGCCTGCCCGGATGGTGGAATGCAGACACGGCGAGCTTAAACCTCGCTGCCCCTCAGCGGGCGTGCCGGTTCGAGTCCGGCTCCGGGCACTTCTTCGACCACGGCGCTCGACCGGCCGGCACGGCCGGGTGCGCCGTCACCCGTTCGTGTCACCGGCGCACCGCTGTGTCACCGGCGCACCGCGTGCGAGGGCGGGACCGTACCGCGTGCGAGGGCGGGACCCGCGCCTCAGATCAGGCCCGTGATGTCCGGGGCGTCCAGGTCGACGAGGACGATGGTGCGGCCGTTCATCCGGATCGCGCCCGCGTCCGTCAGCCGCCGCAGGATGCGGGAGAACGTCTCGGGCTTGAGGCTGAGCCGGGACGCGATGACGTTCTTGGAGGCGGGGAGGGTGACCACGGCCGGGGCCGGGCGGGGAGCCGGGCAGGTCTCCTCGGCGAGCCGGCGCAGCAGGTCGAGGACGCGTTCGGTCCCGCTGTGCAGGGCGTACTGCTCGATGTCCATGACGAAGTGCTGGAGGCGGATGGCGAGCCCGGCGGCCATCTGGAGCGCGAATCCCGACCGGTTGTCGGCGAGTTCGAGCACGGGGGCGAAGGGCACGGACAGCAGGAGGCAGTCGGAGAGCGCGACGGCGCTGACGGGGTAGGGGTCGCCGGTGAACAGCAGGGCCTCACCGAACGTCTGGCCCGGGGCGACGATGGAGATCACCTTCTCTCCACCGAACGCCGCGGAGACGGCCAGCTGGACCTGTCCCGTGATGAGGCAGTAGAACGCCCCCGGCCGGGTGCCCGCCTCCACCACCACCTGTCCCTTGGCCGCCGGGAAGGTCCGGGTGAAGGCGGCCAGGTGGGTCAGGCTTTCCGCGTCCAGCTGGTTGAAGAGCGGTATCGAGCGGAGCAGACTGCGGGGTGACTCCCGACGGAGGGCCATGCTCCGGATCCTATCGTCCGTGAAATCTCCGCCGAATTGACCTGCGTCAAGGCAACTCCGCTGCTTCTTTCCTACGTTGATCGCGCCGGCGGGAGCCAGGGCCGGTGGCCACGGCCTGCCGCGTGAGCGATCGGAAGAGGAGACAGCCCCATGGCGCATGACATGTTCTGCTACCAGTGCGAACAGACGGACCGTACCGGCGGTACGGTCGGCTGCACGGTCAAGGGGAACTGCGGCAAGGACGCCACCACCGCCGCCCTGCAGGATCTGCTGATCCATGTCTGCAAGGGCATCTCCCAGCACGCGCGGGCCGCCGCCGAGCGGGGTGTCGAGCTGGACCGGGAGGCTGCCGCCTTCGTCGTTCACGGCATGTTCTCCACGCTCACCAACGTCAACTTCAACGCCACCCGGTTCGTGAAGATGATCCACGAGGGCGCCGCGCTCCGGGACCGGGTCCGGGCCGCGCACGAGCAGGCGGCCCGGGAGGCCGGCGAGGAGCCGGCCGTGCTGGACGGTCCGGCCGCGTTCCGGCCCGCCGCCAAGGTCGACGACCTGCTCCGGCAGGCGCCGGAGGCCGGCATCCTGGTGGACGACGAGGAACTGGGCGCCGACATCACGGGACTGCGCGCCTTCGTCCTCTACTCCCTCAAGGGAGTGTGCGCCTACGCCCACCACGCCCGTGTCGTCGACTACCGGAGCGACGAGGTCGACAGCGAGATCGAGGAACACCTCGCCTATCTGGCGGACGGCCCGAGCGACCGGGAGGAACTGCTGCAACGGATCCTCGCGGTCGGCTCCACCAACCTCAAGGTGATGGAGCTGCTGGACGGCGCCAACACCGGTACGTTCGGGACGCCGCGCCCCACGAAGGTCAAGGTCTCCGCCGTCCGGGGCAAGGCCGTCCTGGTCAGCGGCCACGGCTTCGACGAACTGCTGGAGATCCTCGAGCAGACCGAGGGCACCGGCATCCAGGTCTACACCCACGGCGAGATGCTCCCCGCCCACTCCTACCCGGAGCTGAACAGGTACGAGCACCTGGCCGGCAACTACGGCGGCGCGTGGCAGGACCAGCAGCAGGACTTCGCGGCGTTCCCCGGACCGATCGTGATGACCTCGAACTGTCTGATCGAACCGCTGCCCGCCTACAGGACCCGCACCTTCACCACCGGCCCGGTCGGCTGGCCGGGGGTGCGGCACATCGACGACTACGACTTCAAGGGAGTCGTACGCGCCGCCAAGGGCACCCCCGGCTTCCCGGCGGACGAACCGGAGAAGGAGATCACCATCGGCTACGGCCGCCGGGCCCTGCTGGAGATCGGTGACGACATCGTCGGCGCCATCGGGTCGGGCGACATCCGGCACATGTTCCTGATCGGCGGCTGTGACGGCACCGCCCCCGGCCGTGACTACTACACGGAACTGGCCATGAACACCCCGGCGGAATCCGTGATCCTCACGCTGGGCTGCAACAAGTACCGGTTCAACCGGCTCACCCACGGCACCACACCGGGCGGTCTGCCCCGGCTGCTCGACGTCGGCCAGTGCAACGACGCCTACTCCGCGATCCGGGTCGCCGAGACCCTGGCCACGGCGATGGACCGCACGGTCGACGACCTGCCGCTCACCCTGGTGCTCGCCTGGTTCGAGCAGAAGGCGCTGGCGATCCTGACCACCGTGCTCCATCTCGGCCTGCGCAACGTCCGCACCGGCCCGAGCGTGCCGGCGTTCGTCACCGAACCGGTGTGGGACCTGCTGTCCGAGCGTTTCGGCCTGCGCACCAGCCAGAGCGCCGAGCAGGACCTCGCCGACGCGCTGGGAGCGGCCCGATGACCGCCGTGCCGACCCCGGAACCGACGCCCGCCGCACCCGACGGGTACCCGCTGACCATGACCACCCTCGACGGGGAGGTCATCGGGGCGACCGCCGCCGAGGGACAGTCCGTCCTGGACGCGGCCGCGGACGCCGGATACCTGCTGCCCGCGCTGTGCCGGAAGGGGACGTGCGGTGCCTGCGTGGCCACGGTCGTCGACGGCGAGTTCACGCTCGGCGACCACAGCGAACTCGCGCTGAGCCCGGAGCGGGCGGCGTCCGGCGGCGCCCTGCTGTGCCGCACCTACGCCGGCAGCCCGTTGACGATCTCGCTGCCGTACGAGCGTTCCCGCGTGCTGACCGGGACCATCTCCGTGTGCTCCGCCACCGTGGCCGCCATCGACCGGTGCACGCATGACGTCGTACGCCTTCTGCTCCGGCTGGACGACGACCCCGAGCACGGCGGGACCGCCGAGTTCGAACCCGGCCAGTTCGCCCAGCTGCAGATCCCGGGGGAGGACGAGACCCGCGCGTACTCCTACTCCAACGCCCCCAACTGGGACGGTGAACTGGAGTTCTACGTCCGTCTGCGCGAGGGCGGCCACTTCTCCACCTGGCTGGACCACACGGCGAGGACCGGGGACACGCTGACCGTGCACGGCCCCCAGGGAGCCTTCGGCCTCGTCGAGACCGGGCCGCGGCCCCGCTGGTTCGTCGCGGGCGGCACGGGGGTCTCGCCCCTGTTCTCCATGGCCCGCCGCATGGCCGAGTTCCAGGAGCCGCACGCGCTGCGGTTCTATCTGGGGGTGGGCGGCGAGGACGACATCTTCGGCGAGGACGTCCTGGCCGAGGTCGGCGGAGAACTGGCGGACTTCTCGGTACAGCTGTGCGTGAACCGGCCGTGCGAACGCACGGACGTCCGCGCCGGCGGCCCCGTGACCGCCCTCGCCGAGGACCTCGCGGACCTCCGGAAACGCGACGAGGAGCTGCCCGACCTCTATGTGTGCGGCCCGCCGGGCATGATCGACGCGGTCGAGAAGGTCGCCCAGGAGGCGGGTGTCCCGATCACGCGGATCCTGAGCGAGAAGTTCTCGGTCTCCACCACCGCCTGATCCTCCCCCCGCCGCCCGCGGCACCCGAGTGCGCGTACCCGGGTGCCGCGGAGGAGCTTGAGCAGGAGCGCGTATGCCGGCCGGGGCGGCGGGGCGGCCCCTGCTCGTGCGGGGCCTGACGGACGTCGTCCAGGTGGCCTGCGGACCGGACGTGGCCTGCGCCCCCGACCGGGACGGCACCGTGCGGGCCCGGAGGGCGGGGCGCGAGCGGCGCCCTCGGCGACGGGACCGCTCGGACCACACCTCCGCGCGACCGGTTTGGGTGAACGGGCTGCCCGGGATCCGCCGGATCGCGGCCCACGGACTCACCGGGTACGCCATCGACCCCTCCGGCGGGCCGCGGGCCCGGGGCTCCGGGCCGGCCCTCGGCGACCACGCCCCACGGACCGTCCGGCCGGTGCGCGTCCCGCTGTCCGGGCCCGCCCTGGACGTCTCCGGCCACCACGCGGTCGTCGGGGAGGTGAACGGATGATCTCCGGCCGGTTCCGGGGAGGTACCGGGTCGGTCATGGTTCGGTTCCTCACAGTGAAGGGAATCACCCGGCCGCGTAGCGTGTTGCGCAGCACAACGAGGGAAAGATCCTCCCCAAGCATTAGGGTCATTCCTTTGCCTACCTATTACTCTTGAGCCAAGGCCGCGCCGTGTGGCCATGGAGGAGTGAAATGAGGAGCAGTAACCCGGTCTTCTCGCGACGGGGGTTCGGCCGCGACAACGGCTACGCGGGCTTCAACACCGCGCCGCAGGCCGGGGGTCCCGCTGTCGCCACGCAGGCCAACCCGTACGCACAGCCGACGGGCAACCCGTACGCCCAGAACCCCTACGCGCAGCAGGACCTGCAGTACGGCGCGCCGCCGCAGGCGCCGGCCACCACCGGCCGGATGACCATCGACGACGTCGTCATGCGCACGGGCACCACGCTCGGCGTGCTCATCGTCACCGCGGCGCTCTCCTGGGCGCTGCTGCCGGTCGACGACGCCAACATCAGCCGGTCCTACGGCATCGGCATCGGCGCCGCGCTGATCGGCATGGTCCTGGCGTTCGTGCAGGCCTTCAAGCGCAAGGCCTCGCCGGCGCTGATCCTGACGTACGCCGCGTTCGAGGGCGTCTTCCTCGGCGTGATCTCCAGCATCGTCGACAACCGCATCGCCGACGGTGCGGCCATGCAGGCCGTGATCGGCACCATGGCGGTCTTCGCCGGTGTGCTGGTGGCCTACAAGGCCGGCTGGATCCGCGTCAACCGCCGCTTCTACGGCTTCGTGATGGCGGCCGCGCTCGGCTTCATCCTGCTGATGGCCGTGAACCTGCTGTTCGCGGTGTTCGGCGGCGGTGACGGCCTCGGCTTCCGCAGCGGCGCGCTCGGTGTCGTCTTCGGCGTCATCGGCATCATCCTCGGCGCCTGCTTCCTCGCCCTGGACTTCAAGCAGGTCGAGGACGGCATCGCCTACGGTGCCCCGCGCGAGGAGGCCTGGCTCGCCGCCTTCGGCCTCACGATGACGCTGGTGTGGATCTACATGGAGTTCCTGCGGCTCATCTCGATCCTCAACAGCAGCGACTGACAGCGGTCACCGGTCGTACGGACAAGGGCCCCGGGTTCTCACCCGGGGCCCTTCGTCGTGGCGGCACGCGCTAGAGCAGTTTGCGCGCGGCCCTCCTCAGGTCGTACTCGTGGACGATCGCCTTGGCGTGGCCGTACGCCAGGTCGTACTCGTGCCGGAGCCAGCTGACCTTCTCCTCGAAGCGGAAGAGCGCCGGGCCTTCTTCGACGGTGCGCAGCCAGTCGGAGATCTCACGACCGGTGCAGTGGGGGATGCGGGCGAGCATGTTGCGGTGGGTCTCCTCGGAGAGGACGTGGGACATCGGCGCCTCCGGACGTATGGGATGTAAGCCGGTCCTTCAGGTCACCGTGCCCGAGCCGTCGCCCGTTGGCAACAGTCCCGCCACGCCGCGTACGCTCGCCGCGTGGTTGATACGACGCCCTTCACCCGTGCCGTGGATCATTTCGCCGACCGTCTGCGGGCCGCGCCGCAGAGCAGGCTGCAGCGGGGAGGAGCGGCCGAGGCGCTCGCCCTGGCCAGGGAGTTGGCGCGGCGCGCCCAGCTCGTCGAGGAGCCGGGCACCGAGCCCCGCGAGATGCCCGACGCGGGCATGTTCGCCGCCGCCGACCAGATCACCGTCGCCGGCCACGACCTGGCGCTCGTACTGAAGGACGAGGACGAGGTCGGGGAGGCCGTACGGCTGGTGGAGGAGGCGCGCGAGCGCGCCGGGGTGTAGGCGATCCGGGGCTAGAGGGACGCGATGACGCGGTCCGCCAGGATGTAGACGCTCTCCTCGCCGCAGGAGAACGTCAGCGTGTACGCCCCCGAGACGCCGGAACCGCCCAGCAGGAACGGGGTCTCGCCCGAGCGGAGGGCCGCCGCCAGCCGCTCGGCGGTCTCGCGGTGGCCCGGCGTCATGCACAGCGTCGTCCCGTCGGCGAAGACGTAGACGTCGAGGGTGCCCAGCGGGCCCGGACGGACGTCGGTCAGCTCGGTCCGGGCGGCGGCCAGCTCCTCCAGGACGGTCACCGTGCGCTCGTGGTCGTTCACGACCGGCGAGGGGTTCGGCACGAAGTCCGGGTGCGAGGGGTGACGGCGGCGGGCCGCGGCCAGCTCCGGGGAGTCCCCGGAGTACTCCTCGGCGTCCGCGCCCGGCTCGCCCACCGGCTCCAGACCCACGAAATCGGCCTGCCGGGGCAGGAACAGCTCGCTGTCGGCCAGACCCAGCAGGGACGGCGCGTCGGAGGCGTCACGCGCCTCCTGGGCGGCCCAGAAGGCCCGTGCCTCGGCGAGCTCGCGCTCCCGCTCCTCGGCGAGCGCCTCCGCCACGGCGGCGCGTATCTCGTCGGTGCCGGCCGTGCGGGCGGGGGGAACGTGCGCGCGCGTGGTCGCGGCGCCGTTCCCGGCCAGCGCGGTGTGCAGGGCAGCGACCTGTCGGCGCAGCACCATGATGCTGCGCAGGACAGCGACGCCCACGGCGCCGGTGGCGGCCGTGGTGATCAGCAGGGCGATCGGCATGGCGCTCACTGACGTACTCCCGGTTCAAAGTCGACCCCCGACTTCCTACATCAGCTTGAAGGGTGGACTAACCATCTGTCAGTGCGTAACGTCACGAAACGGACAGGCCTTTGGAGGTGCACCCGCGAGGGGCTCGGCCCTGACCTGCGCGAATCCCCGCGGCAGGGGAGATAGGTCACATCCTGGGGGAGATTGGATCACGAACAGGCCCGGGCCTCGGAGATTCCCGAGACCCGGGCCATGGCTTCACCGAACGTACCGCGACGGCTACGGTGCGCCCGCGGTACGGGGGTTCAGCTGAGGCGCTCGATGACCATCGCCATGCCCTGGCCGCCGCCGACGCACATCGTCTCCAGGCCGAACTGCTTGTCGTGGAACTGGAGGGAGTTGATCAGCGTGCCGGTGATGCGGGCGCCGGTCATGCCGAAGGGGTGGCCGACGGCGATGGCGCCGCCGTTGACGTTCAGCTTCTCCAGCGGGATGCCGAGGTCGCGGTAGGAGGGGATCACCTGGGCGGCGAATGCCTCGTTGATCTCGACCAGGTCGATGTCGTCGATGGTGAGGCCGGCGCGGCCCAGCGCCTGCTTGCTCGCCTCGACCGGGCCGAGGCCCATGATCTCGGGGGAGAGGCCGGAGACGCCGGTGGAGACGATCCGGGCGAGCGGGGTGAGGCCGAGTTCGCGGGCCTTGGTGTCGCTCATGATGACGAGCGCGGCGGCGCCGTCGTTGAGCGGGCAGCAGTTGCCGGCGGTGACCAGCCCGTCGGGGCGGAAGACCGGCTTGAGGCCCTGGACGCCCTCCATGGTGACGCCGGCGCGGGGACCGTCGTCCTTGCCGACCACCGTGCCGTCGGGGAGGGTCACCGGGGTGATCTCGCGCTCCCAGAAGCCGTTCTTGATGGCCTCCTCGGCGAGGTTCTGCGAGCGGACGCCGAACTCGTCCATGTCCTGGCGGGTGACGCCCTTGAGGCGGGCCAGGTTCTCGGCGGTCTGGCCCATCGCGATGTACGGGTCGGGGACGAGGCCGTCCTCGCGCGGGTCGTGCCAGGTGGAGCCCTCCGACTCGGCGACGGCGGCGGTACGGGCCTCGGCCTCGGCGAACAGCGGGTTGCGGGTGTCCGGGAGGCTGTCGGAGTTGCCCTTGACGAAGCGGGAGACCGTCTCGACGCCGGCCGAGATGAACACGTCGCCCTCGCCGGCCCTGATGGCGTGCAGGGCCATGCGGGAGGTCTGCAGCGAGGAGGAGCAGTAGCGGGTGATGGTGCAGCCGGGGAGGTGGTCCATCCCCATCTGTACGGCGACCACACGGCCGAGGTTGTTGCCCTGCTCGCCGCCGGGGAGGCCGCAGCCGAGCATCAGGTCGTCGATGTCCCTCGGGTCCAGCTCGGGGACCTTGGCGAGGGCGGCCTGGATGATCGTGGCGGTCAGGTCGTCCGGGCGCAGGTCCTTCAGGGAGCCCTTGAAGGCGCGGCCGATGGGGGAGCGGGCGGCGGAAACGATCACGGCTTCGGGCATCACGGCTCCAGAGGGAAGGGGCGGCGCGTAGCGCCTCGTTGAGGGGCGACGGTCGGGCGACGGGTGGGAATACCGGTTGGTCGGTGCGGGGCTCCTTGGGAAGTTACCCGGACGTATGGGCGGGGTCACGGGTGACGCGATGTGACATGGACCGCAACTGTCTAAGCGCTTGCTTTCCACCGCCCTCTCTGCAGCCACGTCCCCTCCGCGGGTACGCTCCCGTCCTCCGCGGGCGCTCACCCCACCCCTCCGCAGGCAGTCGTGCCGCCCCAGCGGTGCGGCTGCCCGTAGCTACGGGGTGCGGCGGTGCGGCTGCCCGTAGCTAAGGGGTGCGGCGGTGCGGCTGCCCGTAGCTAAGGGGTGCGGCGGTGCGGCTGCCCGTAGCTAAGGGGTGCGGCGGTGCGGCTGCCCGTAGCTAAGGGG
>NZ_JBITCL010000020.1:116981-134472 GCF_044453165.1 Streptomyces sp. NPDC051740
GGGTGCGGCGGCGTGACTGTCCGCGGCTGCGTGGGGTGGGGTGCGGTCGTCCGCCGCGGAGGCGGTCGCGGCGGACGACCGGTGTCACGACGGCTGGGCCGAAGGCTCCGGCTCCGTCTCCGCGACCCGCCGGCGCCGGCGGCGTTTCAGCAGGGCCCACGGCCCCCGCGAACCCGCCGGCATCGCCGCGGTGACCTCCGTACCCGCCTCCGCCGCCGCCTCCGCCGCGGCCCGCGCCACCGGCAGGAACCCCTCCCGGCGGGCGGCGTCCGGCCGCTCCTCCTCCGCCGGCCACAGCCCCAGCGCCGCGCACACCGTCGGTAGTATCGCCATCGCGGCCGTGGCGTACCCCTCCACCGAGGGGTGATAGCTGTCCGGCCCGAACAGCTCCCGCGGGTTCGCAGCGAACTCCGGCCCCAGCAGATCCCCCAGCGACACCGTCCGCCCGCCCTGCTCGACCGCCCCGATCGTCTGCGCCGCCGCCAGCTGCCGCGAGGCCCGCCGGGCCAGCCAGCGCAGCGGCTGCCGCACCGGCTCCACCGAGCCGAGATCGGGGCAGGTGCCGACGACCACCTCCGCACCGGCCGTCCGCAGCCGCCGTACCGCCGACGACAGATGACGCACGGAACGGGTGGGCGGCATCCGATGGGTGACGTCGTTGGCGCCGATCATGATCACGCAGATGTCCGGCACCCGGGAGGGATCCGCCAGCGCCCGCGTCACCTGCCGGTCCAGGTCGTCGGAACAGGCCCCGGGCACCGCGACCGTGCTCAGTCCCACCGGACGTTCCGCGATCGCCGCGACCCCCGACGCCAGCAGCGCGCCCGGTGTCTGCCCGGCCCGGTGCACGCCCTGCCCGGCCGCCGTGGAGTCGCCCAGCATCGTCAGCCGCAGCGCCGGTTCGCCCGGCACCGTGTACGCGGCGCCGTACAGCCCGTCCGCGTTCGGTACGTGAGGAGCCGTACCGTTGCCCACCCGGCGCCGCGCCAGTTGGGCCTCGGCCACCAGGAGTCCCACGGCGGCCGCCCCGGCCAGTCCGATGCCCCCGCCGCCGTACGCCGCGCCGGCCGCGATCCGGCGGGCCACCCTCGCCCTCGACAAGCCCGTCATCCCTCGCCGCCACCTCCTCGAACCCGTACACCCAGTGCTTGCCCCGTACGGACCGTGCTCCAATCCCCACAGCGAGTGAACGACCCGGCCGGGTTCGGACCGGTGAGGGCCTAGGCTGGCAGCACCACTACGACCACCCCTTTTGCAGCATCCGGAGACAACGGTGCAATTCCACGACTCGATGATCAGCCTCGTCGGCAACACCCCGCTGGTGCGGCTCAACAGCGTGACCAAGGGCATCAGGGCGACCGTCCTGGCCAAGGTGGAGTACTTCAACCCGGGCGGTTCCGTGAAGGACCGCATCGCCCTGCGCATGATCGAGGCGGCGGAACAGAGCGGGGAGCTCAGGCCCGGCGGCACCATCGTCGAGCCGACCAGCGGCAACACCGGGGTCGGACTCGCCATCGTGGCCCAGCAGAAGGGCTACAAGTGCATCTTCGTCTGCCCGGACAAGGTCTCCACGGACAAGATCAACGTACTGCGGGCCTACGGCGCCGAGGTCGTCGTCTGCCCGACCGCCGTGGACCCCGAGCACCCCGACTCCTACTACAACGTCTCCGACCGGCTGGTGCGCGAGACGCCGGGGGCCTGGAAGCCGGACCAGTACTCCAACCCCCACAACCCGCTCTCCCACTACCACTCCACCGGCCCGGAGCTGTGGGAGCAGACGGAAGGGAAGATCACCCACTTCGTGGCCGGCGTCGGAACCGGCGGCACCATCTCCGGGACCGGGCGCTACCTGAAGGAGGCCAGCGACGGTGGCGTGAAGGTGATCGGCGCCGACCCCGAGGGCTCCGTGTACTCCGGCGGCTCCGGGCGGCCGTACCTGGTCGAGGGCGTCGGCGAGGACTTCTGGCCGACCGCGTACGACCGTGACATCGCGGACGAGATCGTCGCCGTCTCCGACAAGGACTCCTTCCAGATGACCCGCCGGCTCGCCAAGGAGGAGGGCCTGCTGGTCGGCGGCTCCTGCGGCATGGCGGTCGTGGCGGCGCTGGAGGTGGCCTCGCGGCTCGGTGAGGACGACGTGGTCGTCGTCCTGCTGCCGGACAGCGGCCGCGGTTACCTCAGCAAGATCTTCAACGACGAGTGGATGGCCGACTACGGCTTCCTGGAGGACGCCGGCACCAGCGCCCGTGTCGGCGACGTCCTCGACGACAAGGAGGGCGGCCACATCCCCTCCCTCGTCCACATGCACCCCGACGAGACGATCGGCCAGGCCATCGAGGTGCTGCGCGAGTACGGCGTCTCGCAGATGCCGGTGGTCAAGCCGGGCGCCGGTCACCCGGACGTGATGGCCGCCGAGGTCGTCGGCTCGGTGGTGGAGCGGGAACTGCTGGACGCGCTGTTCAGCAAGAGCGCCTCCCTGGAAGACCCGCTGGAGAAGCACATGTCAGCGCCGCTGCCGCAGGTCGGTTCCGGTGAGCCCGTCGCGGACCTGATGGCCGTCCTCGGCAAGGCGGACGCGGCGATCGTCCTCGTCGAGGGCAAGCCGACCGGTGTGGTCAGCCGCCAGGACCTGCTGTCCTTCCTCGCCAGGACCGGGAAGTGACGGGGCGTCGGACGGGAACGCCGGTGAACCCACGGTGAACGGCCGGGCGTCGGCGCGTTCGTGATCTTCGTGGACTTCGCGGAAGTGGTACGAGCGTGTCACGTCCGCGCAGCACTCGCTTAACACGGGTCCGGCACATTGGTGGGTGTCGGCAGGGACGGTGGGGGTACCACCCAGGCGTTGAGCACTGGGGGAGGCTCCCCGTTCCGGTCGGCGACCGAACGGCGTCGAAGGACCTCCGGAGCGGCTCCCGGACCTCCATGGACGCCCCGGACGCGTGGCCTGCCTCAACGGGCGCGCGTCCCTCGCGGGGACCGCCGTCGTCCCGCCCCCCGGTGACGGGGGTGCGGCGGTCCCCGCGCAAGCGCCCCCCCCTTCGCGTCTGAACCGGCGCCGCTCTCGCGGAGGTGGTTGCTCGCCGTCGGGGTCGCTCAATTGATGGTTGCGGCCGGCGTCGCTCTGGACTGACCCGGGGCGTGGCCTCAGTCCTCCCAGTCGGTGTCCCGCGCGGACTTGCGGCGGTGTCCGAACAGCCCCGGGTTGGTCCGTGCGGCCTGGACGACGTTGACGCCGACGATGCCCAGCCAGGCGACCAGCAGTCCGGGCAGGTCGCCCACACCCCCGCCGATCGCGGACAGCGGCACCGCCAGGACCAGCGAGACGATGCCGAAGCCGAAGCGCTCGCCCCAGGAGTCCGTGGCCTGCGGCGACCGGGAGTCCCGGGCCACCGTCATCTGCTGCTCGGCGAACTGCCGGCGCACCCGGCGCTCCACCACGCCGTCGATGCGCTGATCGACCTTCTCCAGGAACGAGTCGACCAGCGCGGACTCGTACTCCTCGCCCAGCTCCCTGCGGGCCTGCAGGGAGGCGTCGAGTTCCTTCTTCAGCTCGGTGTCCCGCGCGTCCATTCCGGTCATGCGGTCCACGGTAGGCAGGCGGGAGACCGATGACACTGGGGGTAACCCCCCCTCTCGGTCTCGGGTTCGCCGCGCCGTTACTTCTTGCACATCTTCTCGTCGGCCCGGGACTGCTTCACGTCGACCTTCTTCGGCAGGGTGATGGGGACACCGGCCTTCTTGAAGTCGGGGCCGAGGGTGAGCGTCATCGGGGTCGTCGCGTCGGCGTCCTCCGCGCCGGGCTTCATGGCCGAGGCGGGCAGGCCCATCAGGTCGGCGAGCTTGCGGGCCTGGTCGGCCTGGTTCGGGGCGTACTCCAGCCGGGTCTTGTCGACCTCGGCCGGTGCGTTGCCCTTGTTGGAGGACCTGGCCACGCCCTGACCGGTCTGCAGCCAGGCCAGGGTGTCCTGCGCGGCACCGTCCGGGCCGCCGCCGTTGAGGACGTCGACGCGGATCTCGGACGCCTCGGCCCGCGTGCCCTCCAGCAGTTCGGCCTGCTTGTCCTTGGCGTCCTTCTCCTTCTTCTTCACCTCGGTGAGGGAGATGTCGTTCTGCAGCATGCTGAAGAGCTTCGGGGCCTCGGTCGGGTCCAGTACGACGGTGACGGGCGTGGGCTCGTCCGGATTGTCGACCACCGGCAGGGTCATCAGGGTGATGTTCTTCAGGTCGATCTCGCCGAGTTCCTTGGCGAGGGCGAGCAGCTTGCCGGGGCTGCCTATGCCCTTGTCCACGGTGAGGGACTTGGTGGCCGCGTCGGCGACGTCGAGCATCTTCGACGGGCTGTCCAGCGTGTCCTCCTTGAGCTGGCGGAGCATCGACGCGACGAACTTCTGCTGCATCTCGATCCGGTCCAGGTCGCTCTCGTTCTTCAGACCGTGCCGGTTGCGGAGGAAGGAGAGCGCGTCCTCGCCCTGGACGGTGCTCTCCCCGGCCGGCAGATCGAGTCCGGAGCCGCCGTCCAGGTCCTTGATGGGCTCCTCCAGGCACACCTTGACGCCGCCGACCGCGGTGGACAGCGTCTTGACCGCGTTGAAGTCGAACATCATGAAGTGGTCGAGCTCGAGGCCGGTGATCTCCTCGACGGTGAGCATGGTGCAGCCCGGATCGCGGCCGTTCACACCGTAGGACTCGTTGAACTTGGTGGCGACCGTCGAGCCGGGGATCTTCTTGGTGGAACCGTCGGACTGTTTGGACTCGCAGTCCGGGATCTCGATCATCAGGTCGCGGGGGATGCTCACCACGGTCGCGTTGGTGCGGTCCTCGGACATGTGGAAGAGGAGCGTGGTGTCGGCGTGGCCGGTGACGTTGGTCCGGTTGCCGTAGGCCTCGTTGCCCTCGCCGGTGCGGACGTCGTTGCCGATGACCAGGAGGTTGACCGGCCCGTCCGCCACGGCCTCGTCACTGCCCACGTCACCTATGTCGACGGTGTCGATGTTGCCGGAGAGGCGGTCGTACCAGTAGTACGCGAACGCCGAACCGCCCACGAGGACCAGGCCGAGGACGCCTCCCGTCCACATCAGCGCCTTCTTCTTGCCGCTCCGCTTCTGCCTGCGCTTGCGGCGGCCGTGGTCGGGCGTGTCCTCCGGCGCGGACGCGGGCGTGTCTTCCGGTGCGGGTGCCGGTGCGGGTGTGGGTGCGGCACGGCGGCCACGCTGGCCGGGGACGCGGGCGGGCGCGGTGGAGCCGGGGCGCGCGGCGCTACGGGGGCGGGGCGTCTTCGGCTGCTCCGGCTGCTGTGGGGAATCGTTCAGCCGCAGCTCGTAATCGCCGGTCTCCGGGTTGAGTACCCACTGGTCGGCAGGGTCGGTTCCGTCCGCCTGCCCACGACTTCGCGCGTCCACGCCTGTACCAGTCCTCCGTCGGGTGCCACATGGGTCGCCTGCGCCTCAAGGCGCTCTGTTGTTCGACGAGTTACGCTATCCGGCCCGTTCCGGATGTGGTGACGTCGTAGCAAAATCGTCGAGTTCCGGATCTGTCGCCGAAACGGGCACAGCGGGCGATCTCCGCCCATCGCGATGGGCGGTCGGCGCGGCCCCGCATGCGCCTGTATAACGGTATGCAGGAATTTCGACAGGTGAATAGGTCGAGGCGTCGAGGGGGAGTCAGGTCATGAGTGGCGGCACCGAGAGCCCTGCCGCGCGTCTCCAGGCGCTCTTCGAGGGGCACCGGCTGACGCCGACCCAGCGGCGCATCGCGCACAGCATGGTGCGGCGCGCCGCCGACGTGCCCTTCCTGTCCAGCGTGGAGCTGGCCGAACTGGCCGGGGTCAGCCAGCCGTCCGTGACCCGGTTCGCCGTCGCCCTCGGCTTCGACGGCTACCCCGCCCTGCGCCGGCACCTGCGCGAGGTCGTGCCCGCCGAGCCGGCGCCGGAGACCGGCTCGTACAACGAGTACCAGCAGGCCGTCGAGGCCGAGATCGAGAACCTGCGGCATCTGGCGGAGGTGCTGGCCGACCCCCGGCCGGTGCGGCAGGCGGGCCGGGTGCTGGCCGGAAGCCGGCCACTGCCCGTGCTGGGGCTGCGGGCCGCGGCGGCCCAGGCACACGGGTTCGCCTACTTCGCCGCCAAGGTCCACACGGACGTACGGCTGCTCAACGAGGGCGGCACGATGCTCCACGACCGGATCGACGCCGCCGCGCGGGCCGGGGCGAGCGCCCTGCTGTGCTTCGCCCTGCCCCGGTACCCCCGCGAGGTCGTCGACGCCCTCGCCCACGCCAAGGAGACGGGGCTGACCGTGGTCACCGTCGCCGACTCCCCGTTCGCACCGGTCGCCAAGGTGTCCGACCTGCTGCTGCCCGCCGCCGTCGGCACCGGGCTGGCCTTCGACACGGCGTGCGCGCCGATGCTGCTGGGCCGGGTGCTGCTGGAGGCGATGTGCGACGACCTGCCCGACGCGCAGGCACGGCTGGAGGAGTTCGACGCGAAGGCGGCGGCGCGCGGGCTGTTCGTGGACTGACGGTACGGGAACGACGGCGGGGCGGTCCGTCCGCCCGTGTTCTCAGACTCGTCTCACCTTGTGTCGCTAGCGTCCGTCCCCCAGGACATGCACAGGCATCGGAGGACGGGAGGCCGGACGTGACGCGCGGAGGACAGGGACTGGCCCGGGTGGCCGTCGTCGTACGGGCCGGGGCCGCGCCGCTGTGGTGGCCGGGAGTGGTCGCGGCGGGCACCGGGGTGTTGGTGCCGGGACTGACCGGGCGCCGGATCGGTGTACTGGCGGGCGCCGCGCTGTTCCTCGTGGCGGCGGCCGTCGTGGCGTACGGGCGGCGGGGACGGTACCGCGCACTGGCCCGGTCGGCGGCCCGTGCGGGCAAGCACGACGTGCTCCAGGACCGGGCGGTGACCGTCCGCAACTGGCGTCGCGGGCACCGCTGGTGGCTGCTGCTCGCCTTCGCCGCCGCGCTGGGCACGGCGTTCGTGGTGCCCGCCGCCGGTGGTCTGCTGCTCGCCGGGTGCGGGGTGGGGCTGCGGCTGAAGGCGGCCTGGATCGGGCGCCTGGAACAGGCGGACGAGGTGCTGCTGTGGGTACGCGTGGACTGGCTCGGCGCGGGGGCGGGGCGGCCTGCGGGCAAGGTGGTCAAGGGGTACCGGACGACCGGTGTCGCGGCGGGTGACGCGGCGCCGGGCGGCTCCCGCCGCAGGGCTGCCGTGCCGGCCTGAGCACGGTGGTTCCCCGCGGGCGCGTCCGGGCCGGGCGCGCCCGCGCGGCGGAGCCGCACGTCGGCACAGCCCCGCGTTCCTAGGGGAGCAGGGCGTCGGTGTGGGCGGCGCCTGATTCGGTCACGATCTCCTCGATCGTCTGAGGGGTGCGTACCGTCGCGAAGGTGATGCCTCCCGTGGCGTCCGGGGTGAAGCCGTGAATACCGGGCCGGGGGAGCGAGTTGTAGGCGTAGTGGTGGGCGAAGTAGTACGCGCCCGTGTCCAGCGCCGCCGCGTAGCCGCCCTGCTCCAGCAGGGGCAGCGACTGTGCCCGGGCGAGCAGGTCGCCCGCGAAGCAGGCCGGTCCCGCCACGTCCTGCACGACCGCCGGGCCCTCCTTGGGCCGTCCCTTCGCGTCGTACGCGGCGATCCTCAGCGGCCATGACGCCGGCGCGTACACCGTCCGCGTCGCCACCTGCACGCCCGCGTGCGTCACCGCGACCGGACGCCCGCCCGCGCTCTTGGCGTACTCCACGCGCGCGACCACCGTGCCGTGCTTGGCCAGCAGCGACCGGCCGAACTCGGTGACCAGCCCGTACCGCCCGTCGAACAGCTCCGGCACCGTCTCGCTCAGCAGCCGCGCGTACCGCCCGTACGTCGGTGTGCTCGCCTCGGAGGCGAAGTTCACCGGCAGCCCGCCGCCGATGTCGACGGTGTCGACCTGGTGGCGTCCCGCGCGTCGGTTGATCTCCTCCGCCAGTTCGTACGTCTGAGCGACCCCCCGTGCCATCATCGTCAGCGCGATGCCCTGGGAGCCGGTGTGCGCGTGCAGCCGGGTCAGCCACGGCCGGTCCAGATACGCCCGTACGACCCACTCCCGCGCGCCCTCGTCGCGCAGTGCCACCCCGAACTTCGACGTCGCCGTCGCCGTGGACAGCGCCTCGATGGAACCGCCTCCGACCTGCGGGTTCACCCGGATGCCGACGGGGGAGCGGGAGCCGGATCCCGCCATCAGGGCGTCAAGGCGGGCCAGCTCCTGCGGGTTGTCCGCGTTGACGGCGATGCCCAGCGCGAGCGCCTCCCGCAGTTCGGCGGGTGTCTTGGCGGGCGAGTCGAGGACCGTACGCTCCGGCTCCACCCCCGCCGCCCGCGCCAGCGCCAGCTCACCCGGGCTGGCCACCTCCGCGCCGATACCCTCCGCGCGCAGCAGCCGCAGTACCGGCACCAGCGGGCTCGCCTTCACCGCGAAGGCGTGCAGCACGGGCGTGCCGGGCGCCGTCACCGCCTCGAACGCCGCCCGCAGTTCGGCCGCCGACTCCCGGATGCCGGTCACGTCGAGCAGGGCCACCAAGGGGGTGTCGGTGTCGAGCAGCCCCTGCTCCACGGCGGCCCGCACCGCGGCGTCCCGCCGGGCCGCCCGTCGGCCGGCGTACACGTCCACCTCGTCAGTCCGGCCGTCGTCGTAGGCCACCGTGTCCCCCGTCCCGTCGGTGTTCTCCGTGTTCGCCCGCATGCGACCAGCCAAACATCCCTCGCACGGCCGTGCCGACGCATCCCCGTCTTGACTAGCTCTATTCAGAAGATGAGTATGTGAATATCTGCGGTAACCGTCCGCAGCACAGGAGGCAGACCATGTCCGGACCCCGCCCGCCCGTCTCCCGCCACCACCCTCAACCGAGGCCCTACGGGCCGCCCCCTGGTTCTGTCCGAGCGCCGCGCGGCACCGAACCGAGCGCCCTGGGATGGCAGCAGGAGGCCGCCCTGCGGATGCTGCAGAACAACCTCGACCCGGAGGTCGCCGAGCACCCCGACAAGCTCGTCGTCTACGGCGGCACGGGGAAGGCGGCCCGCGACTGGCGTTCCTTCGACGCGATGGTGCGGACGCTGCGCACCCTCAAGCAGGACGAGACGATGCTCGTCCAGTCCGGCCGCCCCGTCGGCGTCATGCAGACCCACGAGTGGGCCCCGCGCGTCCTCATCGCCAACTCCAACCTGGTCGGCGACTGGGCCAACTGGGAGGAGTTCCGCCGCCTGGAGGCCCTCGGCCTGACCATGTACGGGCAGATGACCGCCGGTTCCTGGATCTACATCGGCACCCAGGGCATCCTCCAGGGCACCTACGAGACCTTCGCCGCCGTCGCCGCGAAGAAGTTCGGCGGCACCCTCGCCGGGACCATCGCCCTCACCGCCGGACTCGGCGGGATGGGCGGCGCCCAGCCGCTCGCCGTGACGATGAACGACGGCGTCGCCATCTGCGTCGACTGCGACCCCCGTGCGATCGACCGCCGCATCGAGCACCGGTACCTCGATGTGCGGGCCGACTCGCTCGACCACGCCCTGCGGCTGGCCGTCGAGGCCCGGGACCGGCGCGAGGCCCTGTCCATCGGCGTCCTCGGCAACGCCGCCGAGCTGGTGCCGCAGCTCCTCGCCATGGGTGCGCCCATCGACATCGTCACCGACCAGACCTCCGCCCACGATCCGCTGGCGTACCTGCCGGTGGGCGTCGCCTTCGAGGACATGGCGGACGCCGCCGCGAAGGACCCGGCCGGTTTCACCACCCGGGCCCGCGAGTCCATGGCCCGGCACGTCGAGGCGATGGTCGGCTTCCAGGACGCCGGCGCGGAGGTGTTCGACTACGGCAACTCCATCCGCGGTGAGGCGCAGCTCGCCGGGTACGAGCGCGCGTTCGCCTTCCCGGGGTTCGTGCCGGCGTACATCCGGCCGCTGTTCTGCGAGGGCAAGGGGCCCTTCCGGTGGGCCGCGCTGTCGGGTGACCCCGCCGACATCGCCAAGACCGACAAGGCGGTCCTGGAGCTGTTCCCGGAGAACGAGTCCCTGGCCCGGTGGATCAGGATGGCGGGGGAGCGGGTGCACTTCCAGGGGCTGCCCGCGCGTATCTGCTGGCTGGGGTACGGGGAGCGGGACAGGGCCGGTGAGCGGTTCAACGACATGGTCGCGAGCGGGGAGCTGGCCGCGCCGGTCGTCATCGGGCGGGACCATCTCGACTGCGGTTCGGTGGCTTCTCCCTATCGGGAGACCGAGGCGATGCTGGACGGGTCCGACGCGATCGCCGACTGGCCGTTGCTGAACGCGATGGTGAACGTGGCTTCGGGGGCGTCGTGGGTGTCCATCCACCACGGCGGGGGTGTGGGTATGGGGCGGTCGATCCATGCGGGGCAGGTGACTGTCGCCGACGGGACCGCGCTGGCGGGGGAGAAGATCCGGCGGGTGCTCACGAATGATCCCGGGATGGGTGTGATCCGGCATGCCGATGCCGGGTACGACATCGCGGAGTCGGTGGCGGGTTCGCGGGGTGTGCGGGTGCCGATGCGTGAGGGTGACCCGGCGTGAGGGACGGCACCTCTTCGGTGGGGGCGGGGGCATCGTCGCCGCCCGCGGGTACGGCTGTGCCCACCCTCCCCCATAGCCCGAAAGGCATGGGAGGTACCCCCATCGCCCTGCGGAACGACTGCCCACAGCCTGGGCGGGGCGACGGTTCGCAGCCTGGGCGGGGCGACGGTTCGCAGCCTGGGCGGGGCGACGGTTCGCAGCCTGGGCGGGGCGACGGTTCACAGTCTGGGCGGGGCGACGGCTCGCAGCCTGGGCGGGGCGACGGTTCACAGTCTGGGCGGGGCGACGGTTCACAGTCTGGGCGGGGTGGCGGTCTGGAGACCGGGCCTGGGCCGGCTCTCGGTGTGGCCTCCTTCCACGAGATGTGGGCTCAGCTGCGGCCCATCGGGCGCCATGCCGCTTCCGGCGGCTACCGGCGGTTCGCCTGGAGTGGGGCCGACGCCGACTGCCGGGGCTGGTTCGAGGCGCAGGCGCGCAGCCGCGGGCTGGCGTACGAGGTCGACCGGAACGGGAACCAGTGGGCCTGGCTCGGGGATCCGGCCGACGGGGACGCTGTCGTCACCGGGTCGCATCTGGACTCGGTGCCGGACGGCGGCGCCTTCGACGGGCCCCTCGGGGTCGTGTCCGCCTTCGCCGCGCTGGACGAGCTGCGGCGGCGGGGTGCGCGGTTCGGCAAGCCGCTCGGCATCGTCAACTTCGGGGACGAGGAGGGCGCCCGCTTCGGGCTCGCCTGTGTCGGCTCCCGGCTCACCGCGGGCGCGCTCACCGTCGAGCAGGCCCACCGGCTCACCGACGGGGACGGCATCACCCTCCCGCAGGCCATGGAGACAGCCGGATACGACCCCGACGCCATCGGCCCCGACCCCGAACGGCTCGACCGCATCGGCGCCTTCGTCGAACTCCACGTCGAACAGGGCCGCGCCCTCGACCTGTCCGGCGACCGCGTCGGCATCGCGTCCGCCATCTGGCCGCACGGCCGCTGGCGGTTCGACTTCCGGGGCGAGGCCAACCACGCCGGCACCACCCGCCTCACCGACCGGCGCGACCCCATGCTGTCGTACGCCGAGACCGTCCTCGCCGCCCGCCGCGAGGCCGAACTCGCCGGTGCCGTCGCCACCTTCGGCAAGATCGCCGTCGAGCCGAACGGCGTCAACGCCATCCCCTCCCTGGTGCGCGGCTGGCTCGACTCCCGCGCCGCCGACCAGAAGAGCCTGGACACCGTGGTGGACGGCGTACGGGAGGCCGCCCGCACCCACGCACGGGAGCACGGCGTCACCCTCGACGTCGAACGCGAGTCCTTCACCCCCGTCGTCGAGTTCGACCACGCCCTGCGCGACGAACTCGCCCGCATCCTCGGCACCGGCACCGACCTCAAGGTGCCCGTCCTCGGCACCGGCGCCGGACACGACGCCGGAATCCTCTCCGGACACGTCCCGACCGCCATGCTGTTCGTGCGCAACCCCACCGGCGTCTCGCACTCCCCGGCCGAGTCCGCCACCGAGGACGACTGCGTGGCCGGGGTCCTCGCGCTCGCCGACGTACTGGAAGGACTGGCCCGCACGTGACTGCCACCCCGCGGACGTACTGGCTGGAGCACGCCTGGCTCGGCAGCCTCGTCGAGCCGGGCGTGACCATCGAGGTCCGGGACGGGCGCGTCACCGCCGTCCGCCCGGACACCCCCGCCCCGCCGCCCGGCGCCGAGATCCTGCGCGGACTGACCCTCCCCGGACTGGCGAACGCGCACAGCCACGCCTTCCACCGGGCCCTGCGCTCCACCGTCCAGGTGGGGTCCGGGACCTTCTGGACCTGGCGCGAGGTCATGTACGCCACGGCCGGCCGGCTCACCCCGGACACGTACCACGCCCTCGCCCGTGCGACCTACGCCGAGATGGCGCTGGCCGGCATCACCACCGTCGGCGAGTTCCACTACGTCCACCACGCCCCCGGCGGCACGCCCTACGCCGACCCCAACGCCATGGGCGAGGCGCTCATCGAGGCCGCCGCCGAAGCCGGTGTCCGCATCACCCTCCTCGACACCGCCTATCTCTCCTCCGGCTTCGGACAGCCGCCCACCACCCACCAGCTCCGCTTCTCCGACGGCGACGCGGACGCCTGGGCCACACGCTGTTCAGTTCTCAAGGAACGGGATCACGCACGGATCGGGGCGGCCGTCCACTCCGTCCGGGCCGTACCGGCGGAGCAGTTGGCGACCGTGGCGCGGTGGGCCGAGGAGCGGCGGGCCCCGCTCCATGTGCACCTGTCCGAGCAGACCGCCGAGAACGACGCCTGCCGGGAGGCCCACGGCTGCACCCCGACGCAGCTCCTGGCCCTGCACGGCGTCCTCGGACCGCGCACCACAGGCGTCCACAACACCCACCTCACCGCCGAGGACATCGCCCTCATCGGCGGCAGCGGCACCGGCACCTGCATGTGCCCGACCACCGAACGCGACCTCGCCGACGGCATCGGACCCGCCGCCGCCCTGCAGAACGAGGGCTCCCCGCTCTCCCTCGGCTCCGACAGCCATGCCGTGATCGACCTGTTCGAAGAGGCCCGCGCGATGGAGCTGAACGAGCGCCTGCGCACCCGCACCCGCGGCCACTGGACGGCCTCCGCGCTGCTGCGGGCCGCCACCGCCGACGGACACGCGGCCCTCGGCTGGGACGACACCGGCCGCATCGAGGCCGGGGCGCGCGCCGACCTCACCACCCTCGCGCTCGACTCGGTCAGAACAGCGGGGCCGCCGCCCGGACTCGGCGCCGAGACGGCCGTATTCGCGGCAACGGCAGCGGACGTACGGCACACGGTCGTGGCGGGCCGGCACGTCGTACGCGACGGGGCGCACACGCTCGTACCCGATGTGCCCGGAGCCCTCGCGCAGGCGGTTCGAGCACTGCGCGCCTGACGACCACCCACGAGGACATCATGAGCAGCACCGTCATCAGCGACATCGCCACGCTGGTCACCAACGACCCCTCCCTCGGTGACAGTTCTCCCCTCGGTCTGGTCCGGGACGCGGCCGTCGTCATCGAGGGCGACCGCGTCGTGTGGACCGGTGAATCAAGCAAAGCACCCGCCACTGACAACCGGGTCGACGCCGAGGGCCGGGCGGTCCTGCCGGGCTTCGTCGACTCCCACTCCCATCTGGTCTTCGCCGGTGACCGCACCGAGGAGTTCAACGCCCGGATGTCGGGCCGCGCCTACAGCGCCGGCGGCATCCGTACGACCGTCGCCGCCACCCGGGCCGCCGGCGACGGGGAACTGGAGGCGAACCTCACCCGTTTCCTCGGCGAGGCGCTCCGCCAGGGCACCACGACCTTCGAGACCAAGTCCGGCTACGGCCTGACCGTCGAGGACGAGGCCCGCGCCCTGCGCCTGGCCGCCCGCCACACCGACGAGGTCACCTACCTCGGCGCCCACGTCGTCGCGCCCGAGTACGCCGAGGACCCGGCCGGATACGTCGCCCTGGTCACCGGCGAGATGCTGGACGCCTGCGCGCCGCACGCCCGCTGGATCGACGTCTTCTGCGAGAAGGGCGCCTTCGACGGCGACCAGGCCCGCGCGATCCTCACCGCCGGAAAGGCGAAGGGCCTGCACCCGCGCGTCCACGCCAACCAGCTCTCCCACGGCCCCGGCGTCCGGCTCGCCGTCGAGCTCGACGCGGCCAGCGCCGACCACTGCACCCACCTCACCGACGCCGACGTGGACGCCCTCGCGAACAGCCGTACCGTCGCCACCCTGCTCCCCGGCGCCGAGTTCTCCACCCGCGCCGAGTGGCCGGACGCCCGGCGGCTCATCGACGCCGGGGCCACGGTCGCGCTGTCCACCGACTGCAACCCCGGCTCGTCCTTCACGTCCTCCGTCCCCTTCTGCGTCGCGCTGGCGGTACGGGACATGGGGATGACGCCGGACGAGGCCGTCTGGTCGGCCACCGCGGGCGGCGCGGCGGCCCTGCGCCGCACCGACATCGGCCGGCTGACCCCGGGCGCGTACGCCGACCTCACCCTTCTCGACGCCCCGAGCCACGTCCACCTCGCCTACCGGCCCGGTGTGCCGCTGGTCGCGGGCGTGTGGCGGCGGGGCGTGCGCGAGGTGTGAGCGGCGCGGGGCGCCCCGGACATCCCGAAGGGGGCGGACCGGTCTCGGACCGCCCCCTTGAGGACGAACGTCACCCGGTGAGGATCACTCCTCGACCGTGAGCCCCTTGCGCAGTTTCACCAGCGTCCGCGACAGCAGGCGGGAGACGTGCATCTGGGAGATGCCCAGTTCCTCGCCGATCTCGGACTGGGTCATGCCCGCGACGAAGCGCAGGGAGAGGATCTTCCGGTCCCGCGGCGGCAGTTCGGCGATCAGCGGCTTCAACGACTCGACGTACTCGATGCCTTCGAGCCCGTGGTCCTCGTACCCGATCCGGTCCGCCAGGGCGCCCTCGGCGTCGTCTTCCTCCGGCTGGGCGTCCAGCGAGGAGGCGGTGTAGGCGTTCGACGCCGCCATGCCCTCGATGACCTCGTCGTTGGTGATGCCCAGACGCTCCGCCAGCTCGGCCACCGTCGGAGCCCGGTCGAGCTGCTGGGCCAGCTCGTCACCGGCCTTGGCCAGGTCGAGCCGGAGCTCCTGCAGCCGGCGCGGCACGCGCACGGACCACGAGGTGTCGCGGAAGAAGCGCTTGATCTCGCCGATGATGGTGGGCATCGCGAAGGTGGGGAACTCCACGCCGCGCGACAGTTCGAAGCGGTCGATCGCCTTGATCAGGCCGATGGTGCCGACCTGGATGATGTCCTCCATCGGCTCGCTGCGCGAGCGGAAACGGGAGGCGGCGAACTTGACCAGGGCGAGGTTCAGCTCCACGAGCGTGTTGCGTACGTACGAATACTCGTGGGTGCCTTCCTCCAGCGACTCGAGGCGCTCGAAGAGGGTCTTGGACAGGGCCCGAGCGTCGACCGGGCCCACCTCGTCGTACGGGGGGATCTCCGGGAGCCCGGCGAGTAGGTCGTCCGGGACGACGACCGGGTCGTCCCGCTCGATGGGATCCAGATGTTCCGGAGGGAGTGTCGACGTCGCTTTCGGGGTACGCGATGCGTCGAGCCGGGGTGACATGATGTCCTCCATCGTTCTCGGCATATGGCTGCCGAAGCCGATACGTGCACTGCGGTGTGCGGCGCCTCCAAAGCCGGCCGTGTCGGTTACGTGTTCTTACCTGGTACGTGTTCCTACTAGCCCTACCCGCTTTCCCGAGCCGACCGCAAGTGCGGTACGTTCGCATGTGTCCGTTTGTGTGTGATTGTTCGGCTGTCGGAGCGTGGCCATAAGGCGTAATGTTCGAGGACGTCAGCAGGCAGCCACGAAGTCGGGAGAGAGAGACGGCATGGACCGCGGGACGGTCGGCAGCGCACAGTCGGGCCGGCTTCTGGTCGAGGTGCGAGAAGAGGGCCCCAGTGCCGTCGTGACTCCGGCGGGTGAGTTGGATCACCACACCGCCGATCTGTTGCGTGAGCCACTGGAGGACTGCCTCGCCAAGGGATTCAAGCGGCTTGTCATCGACTGCTCCAGGCTGGAGTTCTGTGACTCCACGGGGCTGAACGTGCTGCTCGGTGCCCGGCTGAAGGCCGAGGCGGCCGGGGGTGGGGTCCATCTCGTGGGGATGCAGCCCGTCGTCGCGCGGGTGTTCGAGATCACGGGGGCGGACGCGGTGTTCACCATTCACGACACTCTCGAGGCGGCGCTGGCCGACGATTCGGCGTGACCCGCGCGGGCACGCCCGGCGGGGCGCTCCTGTCACTCCCGTCGTCGGAGAGTGCCTTCCGTCGCGCCTTTTCGTGCGAATACGGGGGTGTCCCCTCGGTCCGTCCGGGCAGGAGACACCCTGAACATGCCGGACACGGTGGTCGCGAGGACGCCGGGAACCGGATGCGCCGTACGCGCGTGACCGACCGAGTACGGAAACTTGTGAATCGTGAACTGGTGACACGGTGAGGTGAAGCGCTGATGAGCACCACCCGGCCCTGCTCGCCGGGCGACCGCGGTCCGGAGCCCGGCGGCGCTTCCGGGACGCCCGGGGGCGGCGCGCCGGCGGGGAGCGCGCCCGACGGGGGTGTCGCCGCGCCCACCGTGCCGCCGGGGTCTTCCGGGCCACCGGGGTCTTCCGGACCGTCGGGCGGCGGTGGCCAGGTCCGCCGGCTGAGCTTCGACGGCCAGAGCGGCGTCGTGCCGCTCGCCCGTGACTTCACCCGCCAGGCGTTGTACGCGTGGGGCTGGCTGCCCGCCGCCACCGCCGATCAGCGGGCTGCCGCCGAGGACGTCCTGCTCGTCGTCTCCGAGCTGGTCACCAATGCCTGCCTGCACGCCGAGGGGCCGGATCATCTGGCCATCACCTGTGACAAGAAGGTGATCCGGATCGAGGTCACCGACCGGGGTACGGGGCAGCCGGCCCCGCGCAACCCGCACCGGGCGGGGCGGCCGGGTGGCCACGGCATGTTCATCGTGCAGCGGCTCTGTCTGGACTGGGGGGTCGTGCGGGCGCCGGACGTCGCGGGCAAGACGGTCTGGGCGGAGCTCGGGGCACCCGCGTAGTTCCGGCCCGCCCCGCCGTGCCCGGATTCCCGCACCGGTCCGCGCTGTTCCTGCACCGGCCCGCGCTGGTTCCGACCTGAGGGTTTCTTCGCCCCCGCCGCCCCTTCCCCTTCCCGTCCCCCGGGGGCGCTGCCCCCGGACCCCCGCTCCTCAAACGCCGGAGAGGCTGACTTTCAGCCTCTCCGGCGTTACGGGAAGGGGCGGCGGGGGCGAAAGGCAAGTGGTCGTACACGCCCCACCCATCCCCGGGAACGCCCGAAGGGCCCCGCATCCGTCTCGGGATGCTGTTGGTTAATTCGGGCCTGGTCACTTCGCCCCGCCGCTATGCGGCGGGGCGAAGTGCTGTCAGGGGGCTGGTGCGGGTGCGGGCTCGG
>NZ_JBITCL010000021.1:0-3773 GCF_044453165.1 Streptomyces sp. NPDC051740
GCCCCGCGTCGAGTACTCGCTGACCGAGGACGGCGGGCACCTCAACGACGCACTCCGGCCACTGGCCGCCTGGGGACGCGAGCGAACGACCGCCCAGGAGCGCCGGGTGCCCCTGAGTCAGAAGGGCGGGCTCTCGGAGTAGCCGCCCGTCCCGCCGGCCGCCCACCAGGAATCACGTTCCGCCTTGAGACGGGCGTAACGCTCGCGGGCTGCGATGTCGTCCGCGTTCTCCAGGTCGCCGGTGTCGTGACCCCATGCCTTCATCGCGTCCAGGGCACGGTCCCGGTGGTGGCGGTCGGTGCTGGTGGCCAGCAGACGACGGGCGTGGCCGACCAGCTCAGCCCGGTGCGTGGCGAGCGCGGGGTGCTCTGCCAGGGGGATCGCAGCGACGAAAGCGGCGTCGCGTACCTGCGCGTCGTCGTGGTCGAGAAGAGGACGGACAGCGGAGAAGAGCGCCGGGCGCAGCTCTCGGAACGCGCGCATCTCCCTGTCCTCCTCGAGAAGCCCTTCGCCGCAGTGGCGTTCGCTGATGGTGACGCACTCGTCGTCGGCGTCGCAGGCGGTGTCACCGAGCCACTCGAGCAGTCTCACGACGGTCGGGCGGTGCGGTGGCATGCCGGCATCGGTGCCGGAGTCGCCTGCCGCGATGACCGGATGGTGGAGGACGGCCGCGACATAGCACGCCACGGGCACGGTGGCTGAGTAGACGGTGTTCTGGTGGGTCACTTCCCTGAGTGAGTCATCGACGGCGGCCGTCCTGACGACCGGGTCGGGGTCGATGACGCGTGCCAGCGTCGTCGGCAGGGACCCGCCCGTCCCGCACACGGTGGCGAGCGACGCCCAGTCCGTACCATCCAGGATCGCTCGATGGTGAGGCAGCTCGTGGGGGCGAGGACTCTCGGTCCGACTGCGGCGGTTGGTCACAGGCGGAGGCTATAGCGTCGCCGGACCGGCGTTGCTCGTGGCCTCGTGTGCGGAGCGGGGCTCGCTTCCGTAGGAGGGGGAACCCGGCGCGGCCGGACCGGTCCTTCTCGAGGGACACGTGCCGGAGCCCGCTCCCAGGGGCGCGGCCACGCCGGGCGGAACTATCACGGCGTGATAATCCCGTGGGGACGCCCAACTCGAGGGACACGTGCCGGAGCCCGTCCCCAGGGGCGCGGCCACGCCGGGCGGAACTATCACGGCGTGATAATCCCGTGGGGACGCCCAACGGGTGAAACCGCGTCAGAACTTGCAAAGAGGGTGTCATTACGCCTTCAGGGGTCAGTATGCTGACGTCATGGCTTCCCCTTACCCCGACGGAGACCGGGAAAAGGTAGCGTCCAAGCTGCCCTCGGCGCTCCAACAAGCACTCAAGGTCCGCGCCGCCGAGCTCAGCCTGGACATCCAGGACGCCGTCGAGGCGGCCATCAACGACTGGCGCGGCAGCGCGAACAGCGGCACCGAAGTGGACACCGCCGGTGCGAAGTCGTTCTCCACGTGGCTTCCGCCAGGGCTGTACGAGCAGTTCAAGGAGACCTGCACCGACCGCGGCGTCTCCTACACCCAGGGCCTCGCCCAGTCGATCCGTGACTGGCTCGACGCGAACCCCTCCCCCCGGCACGGTGCTCGCGGCACCGAACCCGAACGGAAGATCGTCGGCAACCAGAAGGGCGGGGTCGGCAAGACCGCCATCTCCGCCGGCATCGGCGAGGCCTACGCCGAGGCGGGCAAGCGCGTCCTCGTCGTCGACTTCGACCCGCAGGGACACCTCAGCGAACAGCTCGGAGTCCCCCAGATCGAACCCAACCACGACAGCCTGGTCTCCCACATGTGCGGCGAAGGCAGCGGGGACCTGCGCGACCTCGTCGTGGAGATAGACGATCCGCGGTTCGAGAAGCGCCTGCACGTCCTGCCCGCCTGCTTCGACGGATTCCTCCTCGACGCCAAGATCGCCGTCGTGGCGACGCAGAAGCGCGGCTTCCAGAAGGAAGCGGCCCTCGAGCTGGCCCTGCGCCCCCTGGAAGCCGACTACGACGTCATCATCGTCGACTGCCCGCCCAGCCTCGGCATCGCCATGGACGCCGCCCTCTACTACGGGCGCCGACGCCGTGGTGAGCCCGTCGGCGTCTCCGGGGTCGTCATCCCCGTACTCGCCGAGGACTCCTCCGCCACCGCCTACGGCATGCTCGCCCAGCAGATCGAGGACCTCTGCGAAGACCTCTCCCTCGAGATCGACTACCTCGGCCTGGTCGTCAACCTGTACGACTCCCGCCGCGGTTACGTCGCCACCTCGTCCCTGGAGAACTGGAAGTCGCTCGGCGACCCGAAGGTCCTCGCCGTCATCGGCGACCTGAAGGAACAGCGCGAAGCGGTCCGCAAGCGGATGCCGCTGCTGACCTACGCCCCCCACAGTGACCAGGCGGAAGCCATGCGTCAGGTAGCGAAGGGAGCCACCCGTTGAGCAAGGCCGACACCCTGGGATCGGCACCCGCGTTCGGCGCGGCCCGCGGCGCCCGGTCCTCCCGACGCAGCCTCATCGACAAGACCATCGCCGGTGAGGAGTCGACCGCAGCGGCCACCACCGAGCTGCCGGTCACCCTCATCAGCGACAACCCCGACAACCCGCGCAACCATCTGCGCAACCTCGACGAGACGGTGCAGACCGTCCGCGAGGTCGGCATCATCATCCCCATCGCCGTGGCGACGATCGAGGCCTACCTGCGCACCCGGCCGGACCGCGCCGCCGAGCTGGAACCCGGGACGCAGTACATCGTCGTCGACGGCCACCGCCGCCTCGAGGCCGCCCGTCGCGTCGGGATGGCCACCATCCCGGTCCGCGTCGACAACGGACGGGTCGCCACCGACGAAACCCTGCTCGAGGCCGCGTTCGTCGCGAACTACCACCGCGACGACATGACGGATCTGGAGGAGGCCCACGCCCTCAAGGCCCTGGTCGACTACTACGGCTCCCAGACCAAGGCGTCCAAACGGCTGGGCATCCCGCAGAACACCATCTCCAGCAAGCTGTCCCTGCTGAAGCTCACCCCCGAGCTCCAGAAGGACCTGGTGACCGGGGTGCGGAAGGTCGAGCACGTTCGCAACCTCGGCAAGCTGTCTCCCGAGGAGCAGAGGGCCAAGGCGGACGAACGGGCGGAAGCAGCCCGCGGGAAGGCGGAGGCCCGGCCGCAGGAAGCCGTCGAGCGCTCGGCAGGCCCCGCCGATTATCACGGCGTGATAATCCCGGAGACGCCTGCCGAGCCGGCCGCTCCGCTATCCCCTCCGACCCGGCCCAGTGCGGCCACGCCGTCCGTCGAGCGTGAGCAGGCCGCCGAGTCCGTCCCGGAGTCCATCCCGGAACCGCGCACCGGCGCAGGGGAACCCAAGACGGCGAGCGCGGAAGCGGAACAGCCCAAGCAGCCGAAGCGGCTCCCGTACGACGACGCCTTCTACTGCGTGCACCATCTCCACCAGAAGATGGAGCCGGAGACGTTCGCCCAAGGAGCCCGAGTGTGGATGGACATCCTGCGGGAGCAGCACCCGGACGAGTACGAGGCCTTGCTGGCCGAACTGGAAACCCGATAACAGAGCCCCGCCCCTCGGCCCCGCTCGCCTTCCTCTGTGGAGGGGAGCGGGGCCGCGTCGGTCCCGGTGAAGCGGGCAGCCGGATGAGGAGCGGGACCGTCGGGGGGGGGGGGGGGGGGGGGGGGGGGGGGGTAAAAAGGACAAACCCACCCCCCCCCCCCCCCACGCCCCCCCCCGGCGCGGGGAGGACAAAAAGAATTTAGTGTAGG
>NZ_JBITCL010000021.1:3783-130626 GCF_044453165.1 Streptomyces sp. NPDC051740
CGCCCCCGCCGCGCCCCCGCCCCCCCCCGGCCCCCCCCCCGCGCCCCCGCCCCCCCCCCCCCCCCCCCCCCCCCCCCCCCCCCCCCCCCCCCCCCCCCCCCCCCCCCCCCACCACTTCGCCGCCTCCTCCTGTGCTGCTCCAAGACCAGTGATGAAGCGGAACGGGTTCGCCTGCGTCGCGTCCCGTGAGCAGAGCCGGGCACCGTTGTCGTCGGACCTGTTGTCAGTGGCCTGCGGCATGAGGTGAGCGGAGCCGGAGCGGTACGGGCCCTGTCGGACGCCCGGTTCCTCGAACCAGGGACGGCGGGCATCGCGCATGGGAGACTCGGCGGTCGACTCACCGAGCCAGAAGGGTCATGCGCCGTGTCGGACGCCGTACCGCCGCCGGTCCACCTAGACAAGGTGCTGGAAGGACTCGCGGAGAACCCCGCGTTGCCGCCCGAGTTCGTCCGCCGCCTCTTCGTCCACCACAAGAGCCATCGCAGCGTCGCCGGGCGCCCGGATCTGACCGACGGCATGATCGCCGAGATCATCGCCCTGGACGAGCACTGGCTCACGCACTCGCTCGCGCTCAACCGCAGCCTGCCGGACGCCTTCCGGATGACGCTCGCCGAGCACCCGGATCCGGAGGTACGGGAGGCCGTGGTGGTCGGCGCGGACGGCGGCGCACCGCGCGAGTTGTTCGAGCGGCTGCTCGGCGACAGCGAGCCGCGGGTGCGGGAGTGGCTGGCGCAGAGCGATCGGATGCCGGAGGACCTGCGCGCCCGGCTGGCGGCCGACCCGGATCCGGAGGTACGGGCGACGCTCGCCCGGTGGTGGACGCAGGCGCCGGAGGCGGTGCGCCGGATTCTGCTGACGGATCCCGAGGACGTGGTGCGGGCACGAGCCTGCGCGACCTACTACGCACGGCTTCCTCATCCCGTACCGCCCGCCGACCTGCTCCCGGCGCTGCTGGCCGACCCGGTCACGCGCGCCGGGGCGGTGCGCCACTGCACCCTCGACACCGACACGGCCCGCCGGCTGGCCGACGACCCGATTCCTGAGGTGCGGGAGGAACTCGCCGGGCACCCCGACCTCCCACCGCTGCTGCGTGACGTCCTTGCCGAAGACCTCAACCCGCAGGTCGGACTCCGCGTCTTCGCACGCCGGGACACCCCCGAACCGACCCGCGCCGCGATCCACGCACGGCTCCTGTCCGACGTGCCCCCACAGGACTGGCTCACCGATCTCCACGCCGACCTGGACGACGACGCGCTCGAACGGCAGATCATGAGCGAGATGGCGCACCTGCAGCTACGGACACTGCGCCTGCCGTGGGTGACCGCCGATCCCCTGCCGCACGTGGACTCCCCCTACGCCTGCTTCCGCGCTTCGGCAGCGATGTCCGACGACCTCCCCGCGCCGGTCGTGGCCCGGCTGCTCGACGACGAGGACAGCGGCGTCCGTACGGCCATGGCCCTGCACGCCCGGGACCGGATCGACGCGGCCACCGCCGAACGCATCGACCGCGCCTACCGCCCGGTGAAGAAGACCCGGTGGCGTCCGGCGGACGACTTCCCCCTCCCGACGGACGTCCTCCGGCGTCTGGCCACCGACCCCGATCCGAGGATGCGGCAACTGGCCCCACGCGACCCCGACCTGCCGGTGGAACTCGTCCGCCGCCTGGTCGCCGATCCCGACCCCACCGTGCGCCACACGATCGCGACCCACCCCCGGCTTCCGGTCCGCGAGCTGACGCGGTTGCTGGCCGACCCGTCGGAACGGGTCGCGACCGCCGCAGCCGGCAACCCCGACCTGCCGCCCGAACACATGCAACAGCTCCTCGCCCTGGCGGGCCTGTGAGACCGACGTGTGCGCTGCGAGCAGTCGGCCGAAGATCTTTTCTTTCGGATCCGGGTCCGGCCTTTCACCGTTGACTCCTTCCGTGAGGCGGGCCAGTGCGAGGTCGAGGAGGCGGCCGGCGCGGTCGTCTTCGGCGAGACGGTCTCGGAAGCCGGCCAGCACGCTGTGGTGGAAGCCGGGGCCGTCCAGTTCCATGGCCGTGGCGTACTTGAAGTCAATGCGGCAGCGGACCGACTCGGCGGCCTGCCGGTCGGACAGGCCGAGCAGGAACTGCTGCACACAGACGGTGGCCGGTTGAGCAGGTGAGAGACCCGGACGCCCGTCTCGCGGGTACCGGTCGGCGGAACCACCCGAGCATGCCCGTCGATCTTGCTGCCGCACCGGGACACTCCAAGATCCCCGACAGAGTCAAGCCAGGGCCTGTTGCGAAAGCGGAGTTGTCGGATTCGACGTGCCCTGCGGCAGGTACCGTTTCACGTCAGGCTCTGGGGGGCCGCTGCCTCTGGGGACTGTCAGCCGCGATCGGGAGGCTGTGCAGTGTCAGCGCGGTCGGCGGGGGCAGCGGTTCGTTGGCCGTGTCGGCACGGAACGACTGGAGCAGGTAGGCCACCAGGCGCCGGGACGCCGCACCGTCATCCGGTAGGGCGGTCACCAGAGCGCAGTGTGCCAACAGGACCACGACGAGGTCGGAAGGGTGGAAGTCGGCGCGCAGCGCGCCGGACGCCTGGGCCCTGCGTACCAGGGTGGTGAGGTCCCGCTCGGCTCGTTGCCGGTACTGCGCGTGTGGCGACGTGCTTTCCGGGAAGGCCGCGAGGAACGCGGCCGGGAACCCGCGTTCCTCCCGTTGCAGAGCGCAGACCGTCTCGACCAACCGCTGGAAGCCCTGCCATGGGTCGGGGACGGCCAGAGCCTCGGTGAGCGCTCTCGCGCAGGTCTCCATCTGCTGCGCGAACGCGCCCCTCACCAGGGCGTCCCGGGTCGGGAAATGCCGGTACAACGTCGCCACGCCGACCCCGGCCCGACGGGCCACGGTCGCCATCGGGGCGTCGATCCCGTGCTCCGCGAAGACCGCGCGGGCGGCGACGAGGACACGCTCCCGGTTGCGCCGGGCGTCCGCCCGCACCCCGTCCCGGGCTGTGATCCGAGAGGATTCCGCCATCACTGTCTCTCGCTTCCGGTCCAAGCGGACGATTGCGTCCGCTTAAGAGCTTACGGTCGACGCCAGACCCCTGTACGGCCCTCGGCGGCAAAGGCGGAACGATGGACGACCGCATGATGAAAGCAGTGCTCTACGACCGCTACGGCGGCCCCGATGTGCTCTACGCGGGCCGCGTGCCACGTCCCGAGCCGGCCGCCGGCGAGATCCTTGTGCGGGTGCGCGCGTTCAGCGTCAACGGCGGCGAACTGGCAGCCCGTGCCGGCCGTCTCCGGCTCCTGAGCGGCCGGAAATTCCCCAAGCGCGTCGGCTTGGACTTCACCGGTGAGGTCGCCGCACCGGGTGCCGGAGTCACACGGTTCGCGGCCGGCGATCGTGTATGGGGTGTCCTGGGCCGCACCTCCGGGTTCGGCAGCGCCGCCGAGTACGTGACCGTGCCCGCCGAGCGGGTCGGCCGGCTCCCTGACGGCCTTGACCTGGTGGACGCCGCCGCGCTGCCGGTGGCCACCACGGCCGTCACCGCCCTGCGGGACAAAGCCGGGCTGCGCCCCGGCGAACGACTCCTCGTGCGGGGTGCGGCGGGCGGTGTCGGCAATGCGGCCGTCCAGCTCGGACGGGCGTACGGCGCCGAGGTCACGGCCCTCGCCCGCGCCGCCAACCTCGACTTCGTGCGTGGGATCGGCGCCCACGAGGCCGTCGACCACCGGACCGTGCGGCTGGCGGAACTGGGCCGCTTCGACGTGGTCCTGGACACCGTGGGCACCGACCTGCGGGCTTTCAGGCGCCTATTGAATCCCGGCGGGCGCATGGTCACCATCGCCTTCGACCTGAAACGGCCCGTGGCGTCGCTCGGCTACCTCGCGGCCAGCGCGGTCCACGGGCACAGGCGGGTGCGCTTCTTCAGCGGCAACCCCACGCGGGCGGACTTCGACGACCTCGCCCGCCATGTGGTCGAGGGCAAGCTGAGCCCCGTGGTGGACACGGTCTTCCCCCTGGAGGAGACAGCGGCGGCACACCGGGCGCTGGAGGCGGGCGGCGTCCAGGGCAAGTACGTGGTCAGGGTCGCGTAGGACGTCTGTGGAGGTGCTGATCACAGCCACTCGTTGAGGGCGGCGATGAGGACGGCCGCCTCGAAGCGGACCGCCGGCTACCGCCATGCCATCGACGACAGACCGCGCGGCATCCCCCGAGGCGCCGCGGACACCGCGGACACCGCGTTCGCCGGCGGCTCGCCGGGGCCGGTGAGCCGTCGAAGCCGGGCCGCCCCCGTCCGGGACCGGAAGCGTCGGTCGGCTCCCGGGTGAAGCGGGTCGCTTTCGGGCAGCGTGTTCGACGAGTGTTGAATAAACGACATGTGTTGAATAACTTGGGGGCATGAGGCACATCGAAGTGTGGGCGGACGTGGTCTGCGCCTGGGCGTACATCGGCAAGCGGCGGCTGGCGCGGGCGCTCGAGGGATGGGGCGGCGAGCCCGTCGAGGTGGTGTGGCGGCCGTTCCGGATCGACCCGATGGCGCCGGCGCGGGCGCAGCCGCTGGAGGAGGTGCTGCGGGACCCCGTGGTGGACGCGGCGTTGCAGGGGTGCGCGCCCGGGATGAGCGCGGCCGAGAACCGGGTCAGGGTCTCGGAGATCGCGGCCGCCGAGGGGCTGGGCCCGCGTTGGGGAGCGGCGTGGCGGGCCTCGAGCCATGACGCGCACCGGCTTGTCGCCCTCGCGTACGAGCAGGGTGGGGCCGCCCTCCAGGACACCGTGCTGGAGGGGGTGTTGCGGGCCCACTTCGTGGAGCGGCGGGACATCAGCCGGACGGAGACGCTCCAGGAGGTCGCCGCCGCCGCCGGGTTCTCCGAGGGTGCCCGGCTGCTGGGCGGGGGCGGGGCCGAGGAGTACGTACGGGAGGCCCTGCTGCGGGGCAAGGCGATCGGGGTGACGACCTCGCCGACCCTGGTGATCGGCGGGGAGGCGCTGGCCGGGGCGCACGCGCCCGAGGTGATCGCGCGGTTCGTGGCGCGGGCCGTGGCCGAGCCGCGGCGCGAGCTGCCGGCCGAGGTCGAGCGGCTGCGGCTGGCCGAGGCGCTGCTCGACAAGGGCGATCCGCTGGGCTGTCTGACGCTGCTGGGCCCGCTGCTGGCGGAGCACCCCGAGGAGCGGAGCGTACGGATGCTCGCCGCGCGTGCCCACTACCACTCGGCGCAGCTGTCGCGGGCGCGGAGCGGACTGGAGAGGCTGGTGGCGGAGAACCCGGACGACGCGTACGCCCGGTTGCTGCTGGGCCGGACCCTGGAGCGGCGGGGGGAGGGGGAGGAGGCGGCGTCGCATCTGCGGATCGCCGCCGCGATGAACCCCGAGTACGGGAGGGCCGGGTGAGCGGCGCACGTCCTCGGCGGCGTGGAACCGGCTGACAGTTGTGCAACACATGTCGCTTAATGGACATGTGTTGCACTCATGTCGTGTGTTGTGGAACCGTGATCCCATGCCGAACACCTCCCACACCCGGGGAGCCTCACGCGACCCCCGCGCCCGCCGGACCAGGGCGCTGCTGCGCTCCGCGGTCCTGGACCTCTCGATGGAGAAGGACCTGGACGGCATCACCATGAGCGACATCGCCGAGCGCGCGGAGGTGAACCGGGCCACGGTCTACCTGCACTACAAGGACCGTGAGGACCTGCTCCTCGACGCCACCGAGTCGACGATGGACGGTGTGGTCGAGGCGGTCCGCGCCTGCCGGCTGAGCGTGGACGCGCATGCGCTGCCCGACACCACTCCGGTGCACCTGGTCAGCCTGTTCACCCAGGTCGACAAGCACCGCGCCGTCTACCGCCGGATGCTCGGCGAGGACGGCAGCCCGCGTTTCGCCGCCCGCCTCGAACGGCTCCTGGCGCAGGCCTGGTTCGAGCAGCTGCTGACCGGGACCCCGCCGGACGCGGTCGACGAGAGGGCACTGCTGGTGCGCGCGCACTTCCTCGGTGGGGCACTGCTGGCGGTCATCGGCCGCTGGGTCCGCGACGAGTTCGACGGCGAGGGTGAGAGAGGCATGAGCGTGACCGAGGTCGCCGATCTGACCTGGGCGCTGGTACGAGGCGGGGGATGACCGTGACACGGACGCGGGTGGCGGCCACGGCGACCGGCCCGGCGCGGACGCCGGTGCTCGCGGTGCTCGGGAACGAGCTGGTGCGCTGAGGTGTCACCACCCTGCGCGCTGTCCCCCCGGCCGCGGCCCGCCCCAGGCGCTCGGCCGCCCGGGGCAGGAGGGGGAGCGGCACAGGCGTCGGCTCACTCGTCGATCGACGCACCGAAGCGCGCGTCGGTTCCGGGAGCGTCGAGCGAGCCTCCGCCGTACGACCATGATCCGGTGCTCACCGTCCCGGTGGTGGAGGCGGCGAGCCACCAGACCACTCCGTCGCCGGTGTTCTCGCCGGGTGCCGCGGCCAGCAGCTCGGAGCGGCCGTCGGCGTCCGTGTCGGCGAGCCGGACCTGTCCGCCCCAGCGGTCCCCCTTCTCCGCCGTCCCGGGCACGCCCGCCGAACTCTGGTCGAAGGACTTCGCGCCCACCGCCGTCAGCCCGGCGGCCGAACCGCGCAGGATCCGCACCCCGCCCGCGTCCGCCACGGTGCCGATGTCCTCGCCGGGCACGCCCACGGTCAGGTCGGCGTGACCGTCGCCGTCGATGTCGGCGAGGGAGACGTCGGCGCCGAAGCCGTCGCCCAGTTCGGCGGTGCCCGGCACACCGGCGGTGTACTGGGCCCACACCTGCGCGGGAGTGCCGAGTTCGTCCACGTTCTCCATGCCGTCCTCGGAGCCCAGGTAGACGCCGACGGTTCCACCCGTGAGGGGTTCGTGCTCGTCCTCGGGCTTGTCGGGCCTGCCGTAGACCAGGTCGTCGTATCCGTCGTCGTTGATGTCGCCGGACGCCGTGGCGGAACCGCCGGCCAGGTCGCGGGTGTAGGCCGGCCCGTCCGCGGCGCCCATGTACAGGGAGGAACGTGGCCTGGGGTCCTCCTCCAGGCTGTCGCCGGACACCAGCAGGTCCGCGTATCCGTCGCCGTCGTAGTTCCCGGTGGTCAGGGAGACGGGCCGGATCGATTCGCGGCCGGGGACACCGGCGGTGTCGAGCCGGCCCGCTCCTTCCAGGGAGCCGGCGCCGTGGACGAACAGGGAGGCGCCCGTGCGGTCGGCCACGGCGAGCACGTCGCCCGGTGTGGTCCCGGAGAGCCGGGCGGCGGCGAGGGCCAGGCCGAACCGGGCGTTCGCCGCGGGCGCCTGCGACCTCAGGCTGACGCTGCGGGCGGGGGTCAGCCCGGTCCGGGATCCGTAGAGGACCGTCACCCGGCCCGCGTCGCTCACGGAACCCTCGTCCTCACCCGGCGCGGCGACGATCGCGTCGTCGTAGCCGTCGGCGTCGAGGTCCCCCGTGGCCACGGCGGCGCCGAAGCCGTCACCGGACTCGGCGGAGCCCGGGACCCCCGCGGTCGCCTGACCGAAGACGGCGGTGCGGACCCGGGGGACGCTGGTGGCGGTGCCGATGCCGCTCGCGGCGCCGTACTGGACGGTGACGTAGCCCGCCCCCTTCCTGCCGCCGTCGGTGCCGCCCGGAGCGCCGGTCAGGACGTCGTCGTAGCCGTCGCCGTCGAAGTCGCTGTTGCGGTCGTCGGCGTAGGTGCCTCCGGGCGTGCCCGCGAAGGCCGCGGGCGCGGCGGTGAGGGCCGCACCGCTCAGCAGCAGGAACGATGCGGCGGCGACGGCCGTGGAACGTCTGTGGGTCATGATCTGCTCCGATGTGCGGGGCGACGGTGGGTCGCGGTCACAGGTTGGATCCATGACGCGGAGGGAAAGTTGTGGCCCGCCGGTCTTCCGCGACAGAGGGGTGAACCGTTCCGGGTTCGGTGGGGACTCCGGAGTGCTCCGAGTTCGGTGGAGCCGCGTCACCTGTCCGTTCGCGGCCCCGGACAGAGGCAAGGGGACGCCGACACACCGCCCTCGTCGGCCCCGTGACTCCCGGCACGCCGCCGGGTAACCTCTCCGCGCACCTCCGGGACGCCTAACTCGTTTGAACAGAGGTGCAGTTCACGATCCGGAGACGTCATGCCGCTGTCGGAAGGTCAAACCGTGTACATGGTCGACGTGCCGCTGGGGAGCGGCGGCGAGGTCGTACGAGTGCGGGTGAACGACGTCGGGGAGGAGGTCGTGCGCGTCGGACGCGGCAGCCGTGCCGTCGCCCGGGCCGAGCAGTCCCTGGAACAGATGCTGGACGTCGTACGGCCGGTCGCGGACGCCTTCGTCGGCCGCTGCCGCGGCATGCTCCGGCCGCCGGACGAGGCGACCCTCGCATTCGGCATGTCGCTCTCCGCCGACGCGAAGGTCCTCATCGCGGGCTCCTCCGCGGAGGCCAACTTCTCGGTCAGCCTCACCTGGCACAACGGCCCCGCCGGCACGGACGCGGTACCGGAAACCGCACCCGGACCGGAGTCCGCGGACCGGGGCCCGGCGGACGGCCCCGCCTCCGGGGGCTGAATCCCGTAGGGCAGGCCGGCATCCGCCGTCGCACTGCCGGCACCCTCCCGCTCCCCCACCGCACCGAGGAGGTCCCCGTGCACGACCAGGACGATCCGGGCCGTACCGCGGCCGGATCCGGATACGCCGGGCACGGCGGGCACGGCGGGCACGGCGGGCACGGCGGGCACGGTGGGCACGGCGAGCACGGCGAGCACGGCGGGCACGAGGACGCCGACACCGTCCTCGCCGCCGGGACGGTCCGTCTCCGGAACGGGCACGGCGATTCCGCCGGTACCGGATTCCTCGTCGGCGACGGGCTCGTCCTCACCTGCGCCCACGTGGTGTGCGACGCGCTAGGGAAACCCCGCGACACCGAGGTGCCCCCCGGGGCCCGGGTCACCGTCGACCTGCCGCTCCTCACCGGGCCCGGGGCCCCGGGACACGACGTCGAAGCGGAGGTGACGCACTGGGTGCCGATCCGGGAGGACCGCAGCGGCGACGTGGCCGTGCTGCGACTGCTCGGTCCGGTGCCGGGGGCGCGGCCACTGCCGACCAGCCTGTCCCGGCGGCTGTGGGAACACGGGTCCCGCATCGTCGGTTTCACCGACAGCTCCGACCGGCCCGTGTGGCAGCGGGGCAGTCTCCTCGGCCCCGCGGGGAAGGGCTGGGTACAGCTGTCCCGGGCCGACGGACAGACGGTCCGGGTCACCGGCGGGTTCAGCGGCGGCCCGGTCTGGGACAACGCCCTCGGCGCCGTCGTCGGCATGATCGTGGCCGCGGGGCCGGCCCGGGACGACCAGCAGGCGTACATGCTGCACCTCGGGGCGCTCGCCGACGAGATCCCCGTCCTCGCCGGGGCGTTCCTGGCCCCGACGCCCTTCCGTGGCCTGGAGCCCTTCCGCGAGGAGGACGCCGACGTCTTCTTCGGCCGCGAGGAGGACACGGAGGCCGTGGTCACCGCACTGCGCGGTGACCGCGCGGCGGTGACGCTGTGCGGACCCTCGGGGTGCGGCAAGTCCTCCCTCGCCCTCGCGGGGGTGGCGCCCGTCATGCGCCGCGCCGGCCACGAGGTGGTGGTCGTCCACTGCGGCCGCACCTCCCACCCGGTGGATGCCCTGGCGGTCGCACTCCTCGAACTGGCACGCCAGGAACGGTTCGGGCCACCACGCGCCCCCGGCGTCGAGCGGGTCGCCACCTGGCTGACCGGGGCGGGCCTCGCGGACACCGTCCACCGGCTCACCGGCAGCGCCACCACCGACCTCCTCGTCGTACTGGACCAGGCCGAGGCACTGCTCGACCTGCCCGAAGGGGAGCTCACAGCCCTCCTGTCGGTGCTGTTCCCCGCCCGGCGCACCGCCGGGATGCGGGTGCTGCTCACGCTGCGCGCCGACTTCGTCGACGCCGCCCTCAGCCACGAACACCTCGGCCCGGCGTTGAAGCGGGGGGTTGTCCTGCCGCTGACCCCGATGACCCGGGAGCAGCTCCACACCGTCATCACCCGCCCCGTGGACCGTGTCCCCGGTGTCTCCTACGAACCCGGGCTGGCCCACCGCATCCTCGAGGACGCCGGCGGTGAACCCGGCGCCCTCCCCCTCCTCTCCTTCGTCCTGCGGCACCTGTGGCAGGAACAGTCGGGCGGTCGCCTGAGGGTCGAAACGTACGAGAGGGCCGGCGGCGTCTCCGGCGCGCTGCGCAGGCACGCGGAGGAGGCATGGCGGAAGTACGTCCCGTCCGTGACCGGGATCGGCTCCTCTGACCCCGCGGACGCCCCGGAGACCCCGGACCCCGCGGACGCCCCGGACCCTGCGGACGCCCCGGAGACCCCTGACCCCATGGAAGCCGTCACGGACGCGCGGCGGCTCCTCGCCGGACTGGTACGCGTGGTGCCGGGCAGCGGCGCCCCCGCACTGCGGCGGGTGCTGACCCGGGCGGAGGCCGGCGAGCGGCGCTGGCGCCTGGCCGTGCTGTTCGCCGGGAAGGACGAGCGTCTGCTGGTGCTCCACGGCGGGGCCGGTGTGCCGGAGAGCGTGGAACTCGCCCACGAAGCCCTCATCACGGTCTGGCCGGCGCTGTCCGAAGTGGTGCGCGAGGACCGGGACTTCCTCGCCGCACGCGCGGAGTTGCAGCACGACCGGGAACGCTGGGAGAGCGCGGGACGTGCCGACGAGCTCCTGCCGCGGGGCGCGCAACTCGTCTCTCTCGAAAGCCGACTCGCCGGACGCACCGACGAACTGACGGCGGCCGAGACCGAACTCCTCGACCTCGCGGACAGCCAACGACGCGCGATACAACACGCGACACAACAGCAGCACCGTGCCCGGCAGCGGCGCATCCGGCAGGCTTGGACGGCCGGCGGCCTCGCTTTCGCGCTCATCGCCGCCCTGATCGTGTTCTTCGTCCAGGAGTCCCGGGTGAGCGAGAAGCGGGCGGCGGACGGCCGGTCCAGGTCGCTGGCCGTGCAGGCGGACGAGCTGGCCGACACCAATCCCGCCCAGGCCGCCCTGGCCGCGATCGCGGGTTACGACATCTCCCCGACTCAGGAAGCCCGCAACGCGTTGCTGCGCCGGTACGCCTCGGTCAAGGAAAAGGCCTGGGTCCTGTCGGGCGTCGAGGGGAAGATCGACAGCGTCGCCATGAGCGCGGACGGCGCGGTGACTCTGGCGATCTCCGACACCCGGCGCGCGACCCTGTTCCTGCGTACGAAGCAGGGCAAGGTGCGCCAGGTCAACCTCCGCCTCCGTCCCAACGTCCAGCAGCCCACGGTCAGTCTGGACGGGCGGCGCATCGCCTATGTGCGCGACGAGGACCGAGCCGTTGTCTGGCGCGATGTCACCCCCACGGCGAAGTACCCGGTGGGGCCTGCACATCTGCTCAAAGGTCCGCCGGTGAAGGCCAAGCCGGATGACTGGGGCAACCAGCGTAAGCTGATCGACTTCTCGCGCACCTCCCGATACCTCGTCGAAACAGCGGCCGATTCCACGACGTTCCCGGTACGTGTCTGGGATCTGAAGACGGGACGCCAACGCGACCTGCCCAAGATCATTCCCGGGATCAAGTCCATTTGGTTCGGCCCTGACGACGCCACGCTGATGGCAATGGGGACCACCTCGTCCTACACCGAGATGATGGACGCGGTCGACATCCGGACCGGTACGAGGCGACGCCTGGTCACGGATGGCAAACAGAGCGGTGTGTCGAGTGACGGAACCGTGGTCATCACCTGCCATGAAGGGGACAGCGAGTCCTCGACCAACGCCCTGTACCAGACGATACGAGTGACGGACCGGCGAGTTCTGCGCAGTTACCGAGCCGATTACACCGGGTGCGGACCTACGATCCTTGACGCCAAGGGCGACCGGTTTGCCCTGACCGGCCTCAGGGACACCTGGGAAATCGTCAACGCCAACGGCGACGATCGACCACGAAAAGTCATACCTCCTTCTGGCGTATCCGAATTCGACATCACTCCGGAACTACCCTTGCTCGGCTCCGAACGGGAGCCTGTCCTGGCCTTCAAGGACGACAGTTCGATCTCCGGCCAAACCCTGGTGAGCGCCGATGGAGAAACCGCCTACGGCGTACCGAGACTGCTCGGGGACGGACGCACGGTACTCGTCCGCCTCGGAGAGAAAGGCGACTCCCTGCGCGTCACGGAGACCGAGGGCGACAACGACCTCGCCGAAGTGTCCGTCAAGGCCAAGACACCGCCGGCCAAGGAACAGGTCATCGCGATCAACAAGGCCGAGACGCTGATGGCGGACGTGTCGGACAAGAATCGGGTGACGGTCCGCCGACTGCCGTCCCTGCGCCGCGTATCGGAGTTCAGGACAGCCGTCGTACCACCCGTCGTCGACTGGGACCCCCACGACCTCTTCACCGAGCCCGGTGACGAAGGCGAACTGGAACCCGTCGACCTCGCCTTCCTGCCCGGTGACCGGCTCGTGACGGTCGTCGGGTCCCGCGTCGAACAGTGGGACGCACGCGAGGGACGTCGTCTTTCCTCGATCGATCTGAAGGACCTCCGGCTCACATCAGGGAGCCGGCCGGACTACTACGTGACTGCCCACCGCGACCCGGACCTCTTGGCGGTCAGCGTGGACGGCGAACCGGACCTGCACGCCGTCGACCTGCGAACAGGCCGGGAGAGGAAAGACCTCCGCATCCGATTCGCCGACGACTTCCTCACCGCGTACTTCCTCAAGGACACGCGCTACATGGCCGTACTGACCTCGGGACGCATCCTGGAGCTGTGGTCCGTCGAGCTGGGACAACGACCACGTCGGGTGGCAGCCTTCCCCAAGCCGCTGCGGCCCGGCGAGTGGGCGACGGGCAACCCCAGTGGCGCCCACTACTTCCTGGCCGCCGACAGTTCTGTGACCTTCCTGAAGGCAGACGATCCGTCGTACCGGGAGACCTACGAGTTCGCCGAGAGCCAGCGCGTCGTCTCCGCCACCAGGGACGGCAAGGCACTGTTCGGCTCTCCCGCCCCGGAGTCCTCACTCGACGCGCTCGGGAAGTCTCCCCTCTCGCTGACCCGGCTGGACCCCACCCTGTGGAAACGGCATCTGTGCAAGGTGATCGGCCGTGGCCTCACCGACGACGAACGCCGCGGCCTGCCCGGCCGGCTGCCAGACAAGGTCTGCCCCGACCCCGCGCAGGACTGAGGCCGGAACCCGCCCCTGTGCCGGAGCTCGGGGCAAGCTCCGCGACTCCGGCCGTCACCGGTCCTCTGCTCGGCCGGGGACGTCCGGCACGCGGGATGCCCCGGTACCGGCACTCGCCTCTCCGGCTTCCCGTTCGGTGGTGGCCATGCGGTCGAGGGCGGCTCGGAAGACGGGTACGTCCTCGGCGCTCATCCGGTAGGCGACGGCTTTCTGCCACGAGGGGTTCTCCGGGTCGTACAGCACGGTGATGGGCGCCCGGGTGCCCTCCGGCCACCAGCCTTCGCGCACCCCGCGCGGGATGGCGCGGGACAGGGCGACGGTGGGCCCGTTGAGCTTGCCGAGCTGTTCGCGCAGCAGGACGGCGCTGGCGATGCCGTGGCGGTCGATGACGAGTCGGGCGAACCGGCGGGCGCCGGCGGGCAGCGAGCGGAGGTAGCGTTCGGCCCGGTCGACGGTCCACTCGGTGTCCGCGGTGACCGTCAGTTCGTGGCGGTGCTCGGCGAGGAGTTCGAGCAGTTTCCGCTCGAACTCCTCCGATGCGCCTTCGATGGTGATTCTCATGGAGCCTTCCGGCGGATACTTGCCCGCTTCTCCGGGGTCTGCATGGGAGTATGACCCGCCGAACCCCTCGCCGTACAGGTCCCGGAGAAACCGGCCGGAATTCTGCATGTGTTCGGGTGGCGCGGCGGCACGGCGCGAACAGCCTCGTATAATTTCCCTTATACGAGGCTGTCCTGAGGGAGGGGCACATGGCCGACTCCGTCGCCGTGGAAGTGGTCGACGCCGAGCTGGTCGACGAGGACGAGGACCGGGCGCTCCCCGCCCTCGCGGACACGCCGGCACACCGCCCCCTCGTCGGCCGGCACACGCTGCTCCGGCCGGACGCCCCGATCCCGACGACGGCCGGTCAGCCGACGTACACCGAAGCCGACTTCCGGATCTCGCAGGAGACGGCCGACCTGATCGACGGGGCGCCGCCCGCCAACACCTCCCGCACCTACGGCTCGGCCCTCGGGCAGTTCCACGCCTGGTGCGCCGAGAACGGCCGGGTGCCGATGCCGTGCACCACGGCGACGTTCGTGGAGTACGTCGGACACCTGGTGCAACGGGACCTGGCGCCCTCGTCCGTCCAGGTCCACATGTCGGCGATCCGCTCCGCCCACCCCGACGGACAGCAGCCCGGAATGAAGGAGGCCCGGCAGGTCCTCCGCAGGCACGCCCGGGAGCGGGCCCGGCGCCGCGCGCCCAGGAAGGCACCGCCGATCCGTACCGCGGCCCTGTCCGCCATGGTGGCCACCTGCGCCGCGGCCGACGGGCGCGAGCAGCCGAAGGCCCTGAGGGACGCCGCGCTGCTCACCCTCGGATGGGGGATGCTGTCCCGCCGCAGCGAGCTCGCCAACCTCCTGGTCGAGCACCTGGTCGTGGAGGACGACGGCGTGACCGTGCGCGTGGCGTTCTCCAAGACCGACCAGGCCGCCCACGGCGAGGACACGTTCGTACCGGCCGACCCGGAGGTCCCGTCCCTCTGCCCCGTCGTCCGAGTACGCGCGTGGCTGGAGGAGTTGCGCCGTCACGGCATCACGTCCGGCCCGCTGTTCCGGCACATCACCCGCGGCGGCACCATCCGCCCGCGCTCCGGGCCGCGCGGCGACTTCCTCAGCCCCGACGCGATCGGGAACATCGTCAAGACCCGTGCCCGGCTCGCCGGCGTCAAGGCCCCCGGCGGCCGCGCGGTGACCGCGCACGGCCTGCGCCGGGGCCCGGCACAGGAGATCTCCGAAGCAGGCGGAGACCCGACCGCCCAGGGCCGGTGGAAGCCGGGTTCCCCCACGGTCCTCAAGCACTACATCGAGCCCGCCCGGGGCAAGACGAACAACCCACTGCACGCGGCCCGCGCCAAAGCCCGTGCACAGTAAGGAACTTGACTGAAGCTCAGTTCAATCGTCGCGTGACGGGCGACCGAGAGGGGGTATATCAGGTGGCCGAGGTGCTCAGAAATCGCAAGCGCCCGTAGGGGAGCCGATGTCAGGCTGCCTGGGATGTCCGACTAGTACTCCAGTGCGGTTTCGTGATCTATCCAGCGGGTTCATTGCCGGCCCGTCGTCGGTAGTGGCTGCGTCGGGCTGTCGCCTGGTGGCGTCGGCGCCAGTTGGACCAGTGCAGCAGCCTGGTCGCGGTCACGGCTGGTGGGTTGAGGGCAGCGGTAAGCAGGTGGCGGATCTCCGGGACGGTCAGTTTGATCGGATCGCGGCTGCGGGCGAGGTGGTGCGGATCGGCGGACGGGTTGAGGGCCGAGGCGGCGGCGAGGGCGGTCAGGAAGGCCAGGGCGAGCATGACGAGGGTGATGTGCCGGTGCCATGAGGTCCAGTGCCTGACTTGGTAGTGGTCGAGTCCGACCTGGCCCTTGGCGGCCTGGAAGCACTCTTCGACGCTCCAGCGGACGCTGGCGACGCGGACCAGCTCCGCGAGGGTGACCATGGCGGGTGACCAGCACAGGTTGACAACGGGGTGCTGGCCACCGGGTCGGTGACATACCGAGATGTCCCCGCAGTCGATAAGGTCGACTTCACGACCACCAAGTACCACCTGTACATCACACACACCGGATCCACACCCACGAAGCCCAACGTGAACTGGGACCATCCGAAGCAGGTCCGCTGCAACACCCATCTCACGAAACTCGGAAATGAGAGCACCGGGTGCGTGGACAACACCGCCCCGGAACAGCCGGCCCTCGAACTTCCGATCAGCGAGTGGGGCGCCGCGGCCGCCACATACGGGTGGGCACAGCACAACCTCCCGGACCAAAAGGGCCTCGTTGGCGGCAACCCGCTGCACCAGACCAAGGACGGCGATGACAGGCGCGAGATAACGTGCGCGAAATTCGAGAAAAAGCCGGAGATTCTTGACGACTCCTGTGACGAGTACCCGTTCGCCTCGACCAAGGAAGGCGGACAAGAGGCAGCCTTGTGCGCCGAGATCCAGCCTGTGCGCCAGGAGGACGGCAAGTACAAATTTTTCGAGGCGTGGAATGACAGGCCGGTAACTTATACCGAACCCTGCGTGCGCAGCCACGTCAATCTTATCGAGAACACGAATGCTGGTGGCGAGTGCGGCCGGTATGTGGCAAAATGGCGCCTGATCGAGGGAGACGCATTCCACCTCGACATACCGGACTACTTCGACATGGTGGTAGACGCCACATAACACCGCGTCCACACCAGACCGCTTCAACAGGGTTGAGAACCATGCCGGTCTCGCCTTTCATGAAAGGCGAGACCGGCAATCGCGATGGCAGGAAGAATAATGCCCAGTTCTTGGCGCCTTTCAGATTCTGAAAACTTCTGCCTGAGCCTGACCTTACACAAGAGCCCCGAAGAAGTGATGGAAATCTATGGGGCCGACTTGAACAGCGCTCGCTTGATGCACGCAAAAGACATTCCTGATGCCCCGCCGCTGGGTACCGTAATTTGCGCCGGACAGTTGGGTGAATGGTCCTTCTGTATCGAGTTCGAGGACTTCATTGGCTCCACAAGCAAAGTCATGCGCGACCTGTCACATAAGACCGAATCGATAATCTTGTTTCGGACCGCGAAGGCCCTGAAATCCTTCCAGTATGTGACGGACGGAAGAATCGTCGAGCAGTTCGAGCCGGGATTCCCGTCCAGCGTTCACGGCGAGAGTTCTCATGCATTCGCGGAACAAGTGCACGTACTTACCGCCGCAAGTACGCGCCCGATAGCGGCCTCTCTAGAGGTCATTGCCCGGTATACTGGACACGAACTCACTACGGAGCAGCTTCACGGACCGCTGCTCACCACGGTCATTGACGAGCCTGACCGAGTCGCCCTCCGCTACCCGGATCCGCCCTTGCAATATCCGGAGGTTCCCCAAAGGAGTTCCCGACGGACCGGCCGACCGTTGGGCCGCCTGCCGTAGCCGTGGCGGTCCCGGCCCGCCGCTCGCCTACGCCCTCAGCCTCGGACCGTATGACTATCTGTGCGCCTTGGGGAAGATCGAGCGGGTTACCGAGCGAGACATCGTGGGCGGCATCAGGCAGGGCCGCACTCCACGCAGCCAATCTATCTGTGGTACCGGATCCCCACCGGAAATCCGGCCGTCTCGGTCCACTGCTATCCCTTTCCTGCGCTACACCGTGGTCAGCGGTGGCGTCCACTCCACCACCAGGCAACAGCCCGACACAACCACTACCGACGACGATCCGACCACGAACCTGCTGGATAGATCACGAAGTGACACTGGAGTACTAGGCCTTGATCGGTGCGGCCCACCTGGCGGCCTGCTCGATCTTCGCCCAGTGGGCCGCACGGGCTTCCTCGTCGATCTGCTTCTCGTGTTCGGCGCGCACCCCGGTCCGGCCGTCGAGGCCCTCGCGCAGGATGTCGGCGTGCCCGGCATGCCGGATGGACTCACCGAGGACATGGACCATGACGGCGAACAGGTTCGTGTTGGGACGAGGCTCCGGCCACCACGGCACGTGGCCGGGGTCGTCGAGGGGAAGCTCGTTGATCGTCGCGTCCGAGTGTTCCCACGTGCGCCGGTAGAACCCGGTGATCTGATCGCGGGTCTCGTCCTCGGTCGCCCACAGATCGCTGCCGTCGGAGTGGTCCTGCCACCGGGGCAGCGGTTCCGGGGAAGGGCGGTCGAAGACCTCGCCGAAGTACCTGGCCTCGACGGTGGCCACATGTTTGACCAGGCCGAGGAGGTTGGTCCCGGTCGCTGTCAAAGGCCTGCGGGCGTCGTATTCGGACAGGCCGTCGAGTTTCCAGAGCAGCGCCTTGCGGTCCCGCCGCAGTCTCCCGTGCAGGTTGTCTTTCGCGAATTCATCGATCACGCGGCATGAGCCTGCCACGGGCTGCTCGTGGCCTCAAGATCCCGTACGTGGTCCGCGACGACCGGCGGAGCCGAGGCCTGGCCATGGCCGGGGTTGCTGACAGCCAGAGGTCATCTCCCCGGAAGAGGGGAAACAGAGCCCTGCTACCACCCGGCGACGGCCCTTCGGGATCAAGAACACTCGCTGGGAACGCAGCAGCCGGTCGTCGGAATCGAGCATCGTCGGCCTGGCTCGGCGCGCCGCAGCCGCCATCGTTGCTCTCCGCGATGGCGGCTGCGGCGTGGTTCAGCTCAGCCGGGTGGTGGCGTAGGCCACCATGGCGTCGCGCTGGTACTCGGCGAGCCCCGGGGCGATGGCCTCGTAGGCGGCGCGCCAGGTCTCGTTGTCGACGACGGAGCGGGCGATGGCCCGGTAGTCCTCGGCGGAAACGGCGCGCAGTTGGCTCAGTGCCTGGTATTGGGCGTGGATCTCGGCCTGGACGGGGGCGGCGTCGGCCGGGTGACCGGCGGCCATGAGCTCGGCCAGCCGGATCATCTGCGCCGTGCGCTCACGGTGCGCGGCGTCGGCGTCGGCCTGGCTCATCGTGGCGGCGCGCTGTCCGACCTCTTCGGCGAGTTCGGGGTAGTCGCGCATGTTGTTCTCGTAGTGGGCGGGCGTCACACCCTCGAAGAGGTTCTCCGGACGGTTGATGGTCATGGGACGGTCCTCCTTCCTGGACTGCTCCAGTTCGGCGATCGTGCGGGAGACGGTGCCGGCCAGGACGTCGATCCGGTCCCGCTCCGCCAGGAGGCGCCGGTGGTGGCTGCGCAGGGCGTCCACCTCGTCGACCTGCTCGGACAGAATCCGGCCGATCTCCGGCAGCCCGACACCCAGCGCCCGCAGCACGAGGATCTGCTGCAACCGCAGGAGCTGGCGTTCCCCGTAGTAGCGGTGGCCGTTGGTGCCGATTCTGGCCGGCGGCAGCAGGCCGGTCTCGTCGTAGTGGCGCAGTGTCCGGGCGGTCACGCCCGACATCCGTGCCACCTCCGCGATCGGCCAGTCCATCTCCACTCCCGCACGTATGTGTCGCCGGGCCGGTCGTTCCGGCCCTGGTCACGACGGTAGAAGCTGCCGCAACGGCAACTGCAACCCCGAAACCCGAGATCCGCGATCGAACGGACGCGGTGCACACCAGGACGACACGGCCTCCGTCCGCTGCCGGAACCCGTGAACATTCCGGGCCCAGAACCTGGGCGCCCGCCGAGCCCCTGTGGAATCGCTGTCGTCACTCATCGCGTCGTCGAGGCGTCCGCGGAGGTTCTTGTCGCCCCGCGCGGAGCGAGGGCTGCCTTCGGGGCGCCCTCGCTCCGCGCGGGGCAGGGGGCGGTTCGCCCGGCGATTGGGCCGCCTGCCCGTGCCTGATCACTCGACGGGTGCCTGCCGGCTGTGGTCCCTGACCGACTTCTCGATGGTGCGCGCACACGTGGTGAACATCTCGACCTGGTCAGGGGTCAGGTCGCGTACGGAGATCTGCTCCAGGGCGCGCCACTTGTCGGCGATGGGCTCCCGCAGGGCGCGGCCGGCGTCGGTGAGGCTGACCACCATGACCCGCCGGTCGTGGGGAGCGGGCTCCCGGGTGAGCAGTCCGGCCTCCTGCATACGGCGCAGTGACTTGGAGACGGTGGAGTGGTCGAGGCCGACACGCTCCAGAAGTTCCGCCTGTGTCCGGCCGTCGCGGTCGAAGAGCTGCGTCAGCAGCAGCTCCTGTCCCGGGTGCAGGTTCAAGGCGCAGCATGGCGGTGGCGTGGCCGCGGTGTGCGCGGGCGAGCTGGAAGATGGCGTAGCTCAATCGCCCGTCGCGCGCCGCGTCCGGCAGCTCAGGTGAGGTGGTGTCGGACATTGCTGCTCCCTGGTGACACGGGTGGGGTGATCGGTCAGTCGACGGTGAGGACGATCTTGCCGCGGTTGTGGCCGCCGTCGCTGGCCTGCTGCGCCTCGATGGCCTCTGCCAGCGGGTGGGTGGCGCTGATCGTGGTCACCAGTGTGCTGTCGGCGGCCTGCCGGGCCAGTTCGGCCAGCCGTGCGGCGGAGCGGCGCTGCGGGCCCTCGGCGAAGACGACACCGAGTTCACGGGCGCGGAAGTCGGCGGTGGTGACGATCCGGTCGGTGCCGCCGCGCAGGACGATGGAGTCCTCCAGTGCGCCCTTGCCCGCGGCGTCGAAGACGGCGTCCACCCCGCCGGGGGCGAGCTCGCGGACCCGCTGGACCAGGTTGTCCCCGTAGACCAGCGCGGTCGCGCCGAGCGAGGTGACGTACTCCTGGTTGGCCGGTCCGGCGGTGCCGATGACGCGGGCGCCGCGTGCGACGGCGAGCTGGACGGCGATGGTGCCGAGCGCGCCGGACGCTCCGTGGATCAGCAGCGTCTCACCCGAGGTGACGCCGAGCAGGTCCAGCACGCGTTCGGCACCGTCGCTCGCCACGGGCAGGGCGGCGGCGTGTGTCCAGTCCAGGCCGGCCGGCCTGGGCGCGAGGACGGCCGCGGACGCCAGGGCGTACTGGGCGTAGGAGCCGGTGTCGGACCAGCCCAGGACCTCGTCCCCCACCTTCAGGTGGTCGACGTCCTCGCCGACGGCGTCGACCACACCGGCGATCTCCCCGCCGGGCACGGCGGGCAGCGTGGTGGGGAAGACGGCCTCCTTGAACGGGGGACCCGTCGGTCCTCTCGCCCGGCCGTGTGGGGCCGAGGCGCACGGACAGTGGGCCGTGCGGCCCCCTCTTCCTTCTTCAGCACAGGGGGCCGCACGTGGTGCGGCGTCGAGTGGCGCCTTGCGAACATCCATGATGAGGGATCGCGTGCAATTGCAGAGCAGAAGTGCTGTTTTTCTCCTCAAAGGGATGAACCCCCGCGCTATGAGGCCCGCGAGGCGGGTGGCGGGGCGTAGCGGGAGGTGGCGGATCTTCTTATTGTTCCGTAATCCCATGATCACATAGCGTCGGACGGCTGTGTGCGGCCATTCTGGCGGTCCCTCCTGATGGCGCTTCAGCACCGCCCGACGGAGGGCTCATTGGTGCCGTTCGATCACAGGAACAGAGTGCGATGTCGAGTAAGAAGGTGGTGGCCGCTGTCGTCCTGGCGGCGGCCCTCACATGGAGCACGGTGATGACCGTGCTCGGGCACGCGGCCGCCGCGGCGGTCCTGCTGCCCTCCCTGGGCCTGCTCGTGCAGCAGGTCGTCCAGGCGTTCACGGCGTCAGACGGACGTTCCCGTCCCGCGGACGCCGTACCGTCCTCCGTGGACGCCGTACCGTCCTCCGTGGACGCCGTACCGTCCTCCGCCGGCGACCCGGCCGGGCTGCGGCGGGGCGGTCAGGAGGCGCCGCGGTGATGCCGTCGTCCGATGCCGCCCAGCCCCCACCACACAGCGTCAGACGGGGCCGCCCGCCGGCCCCCATCTCCCCGGAGGCGGGCCCGCTGCACCGCGCCTGGCTCGAACCCGTCCGCAACGTGCACCGCACCAGCGGCCTGACCCTGGACGATCTCGTCGACCGGTCCGGCTACTCCAAGACCCGGATCAGCGAACTCCTGCGCGGAAACGGCTACTACCCCGCCTGGGAGATCACCTTCAGCGTGATCCGCGCCCTGGACATCCCCACGGAACCCATGCGCCGGCTGTGGACGGCCGCCGCCCGCGAAGCCCACAAGGGGCCCGAGTGGATCCGCCAGTGCATCGAACAGGTCGCCCACGAGGCCGAAGGACCCCCGCTGCCCTACCAGGCGTTCACCGACACCATGTACCACCCCTACCTGGAGTACGCCCGCGCCTTCCTCCTGACCGACCGGCGGGCCCGGGGTGTCGTCGCGGAGACCAACGACATCCTGTGGCTCTCCTGGAGCGAAGCCACCGCCAGCGCCAACCTCAACCGCTACGCCTGGCTCCTGCTGCGCTCCCGGGTCATGCTCCGCACCCCCCGCCACGAAGGCCACCCCGATCTGCGCGCCGCCGTCTTCTCCACCCGCGAGATCCGCACCCGCCAGGACCCCGGACACATGATCGCCCTGTCCGAACTGGTCGATCTCTTCGACGCCATCAGCCGCCTGCCCGACGACCAGATGGACGTCGCCGTCCTGCACTACCTGTGCGGCATCCCCGACCAGCGCATCCCCCACGTCCTCGGCCTGAGCCCCGCCATCGCCCACGCCGTCGACCACCACGCCCGCGCCACCGTCGAGGCACTCCTCGACGCCCCCGACACCCGGGAGTGACCCCGCCCGCCATGTCTGCCATCGACCAGCTCCTCGCCCGAGCCCGCCTGCACCACCACCCCGACGTCCCCGACGACACCGTCCCCCACGACGACGGCACCTGCCCCGCCCCCCTGCCGGCCGCAGCCCCGCCCGCCGGCCCCGACCGCCCCGACCCGGCCGCGGCCCGGCAACTGCACACGCTGTGCGAAACCGCCGTCACCGCCCTCACCCCCGACGTCCTGGCCTTCCTCACCGACCAGGTCCCCGACCACCACAGCGCCTGGCTCCTGGGCTGCGCCCTCCACCTCGCGGGCATCGAGGACGGCGCCCGCTTCTGGTGGCAGTACGCCGCCGGCGACGGCCACCCCCCGGCCTGCTACACCCTCTCCCTGCACCACCGCGTCCGCGGCGAGCAGCACGCCGCCGCCTTCTACGCCCAGCAGACCGGCCTCGACCTCACCCCCGAGGACGGGGCGTCGGAACCCCTCACCGTCGCCGGCACATGCCCGCCCACGGACATCCGCTTCGACGCCGGACTCCCCACCGTGCTCCGCATCCTCAGCGAACTCGCGGCCCCGGGCCGCCGCCGCCGGCCCCACCGCATCGACGCCCTGACCAACTACGTCGCCGACGCCGTCACCCTCCACTACGACCGCCACCCGAACATCGAACTGCCCGTCCCCGAACCCCGGTTCGCCGACAGGATCGACTTCCTCCTCACCACCGCCCCACCGTGGAAGGCCCGCACCCGCGCCCCCCGCGCCACCGCGCCCGCCCTGCCCGTCCGCACGGACCACGACCGGAACGAGAACTCCCGGGCACGGCCGTCCTGCGCACATCGGGGCGCAGCCACGTCCTGACCCGGACACCGGCTCCACGTGCGGACGCACACCGGTCCTCTACCGTCAGTAGAGGACTGCGGTACGGTAGGGGGCATGGCAGCAGACGAGACGAGCATCAAGGTGAGCGTGGCGGCGCGTGACCGGCTGGCCGTGCTGGCGGCCGAGCACGGTACGACCATCCGCTCCCTGGTCGAGGACCTCGCGCAGGGCACCCCGACCCAGGCCGAGTACGCCGAGCGCGCCGAGCTGGCCCGTGCCGAGCTCGCCTCCGCCCTCGGTACCGCACCGGGCCCCGAGGCCGAGGCGAAGGCACGGGCGCTGCTGGAGCGCCTGGGCGGGACGCGGCACGCCCCTCGGGCAGCCGCGTAGTGGGGGCGATCCCGGTCGTCCTGGACCACACGACCGCCGCGGCACTGTACGACCCGAAGGACCCGTTCAACGAGGCGGTCGCGGCGTTCTACGTCCAGGCCTCCGGCGGGCTGGGAACCCTGTACGCACCGGTGCTGTCGTTGACGGCCGGCGACGCCGAGCGGCCCGGACTCCTCGGCTACATCAAGGGACTGCGGTTCATCCGCATCGAGGCCTTCGACACCGACGCCGCGGTCACGGCCACCGAGCTGCTGCGCTTCGGACACTCCTGGGCCGCCGTCCACGCCATCCACGCCGCCCGCCCCTCCCCCGCCCACCCCACCGGCCGCTTCCTGCTCACCCTGACGCCCAAGGCGTACGCGGGGACCGGCGTCCAGGCCGTCCACCCCGATCGGTAGACGCCCGGTCCGCACCCCCCGGGAGGGTCTCTTCGACCGGCCTCGGGACCGGTGTGGAGGTGACCGGGACACCCGTCAACCGGGACGCCCGTCAAAGGGGCAAAGGGATGATCTCGAAGCCCCGAGGGGCCCGCCCGTCATTCGTTCGGCTCGGTAGCGTCGGTGGTGCCCTTTCCACGTATCGAGGGCGGAAGGCGTCGGCGTGTGCGGCGGCCCACGGGATGAAAGGTCCGCGGCGGACGTCCGACAGCTCCCTCGACCGCTGGAGTCACCCCGGCCGCCGGGTGGAAGCAGCCCGCGGACCGGCTCGCGGAGGCGGGACCGGCCGCGAAGGCCGGCGTCGAGACGCAGGACAACGACCGGGCGCGCCGAACACCGCGGGGCTCGGCACGCCCGGAGAGCCGAAGCCCCTTGCCCAGGACGCCGGGGCGACGTCGGCGGGGAAACCGGGCTGTAGGTTGATCGTCCGCGCCGCTCCGGTGTGCGGACCGGTCGACGGTGGCGCGGAAAAAGATTTCGGAGAAAGTCGTCGTCGGATGTCGAGGAACCGTTTCCCGCTCCGACCGAGGGGTGACAGCGCGCCGACGGGGCGCGCGGGAGCGAGGGGACACCCGGGATGAAGTACATCGCGATGATCTACGGCAACCAGGCCAAGTGGGACTCCTTCCCGGCCGAGGCGTGGCCGGAGGCGATCGCCAGGCAGGAGGCGTTCAACAAGAAGTACCGCGAGAGCGGTGAACTCCTCGGCGCCTACGGCCTGGCGGACGCGGCCAACGCCCAGCTCGTGCGCCGTGAGGACGGCGTCCCGGCGGTCACCGACGGCCCGTACCTGGAGACCAAGGAGTACATCGCCAGCTTCTACCTGCTGGACTGCGACAGCCTGGAACGGGCGCAGGAGATCGCCGCGGACATGCCGTTCGCCGACGTGGAGCCGGTGGAGCTGTGGCCGGTGCTGCACGAGTCCGCGGCGGACGTGTGACGACCGCCGCGGACCACGCCGCCGAGGACCTGCTGCGCGAGCTGGCGCCGCAGGTCCTCGGCGCGCTCGTACGCCGCTACGGCGTCTTCGACGCGTGCGAGGACGCGGTCCAGGAAGCCCTGCTGGCCGCCGCCCTGCAGTGGCCCGAGGCCGGCGTCCCGGACAACCCCCGGGGCTGGCTGGTCACCGTCGCCTCCCGCAAGCTGGTCGACCGGATCCGCAGCGACAGCGCCCGCCGGCGCCGCGAGGACGCCCTCGCCCTGGCCACCCCGCAGGCCGAACTGCTTGGCCACGCCGCCGACACCGTGCCCGACGCGGACCGGGACGACTCGCTGGCCCTGCTGTTCCTGTGCTGCCACCCCGCGCTGTCACCGGCCGGCCGGATCGCGCTGACCCTGCGCGCGGTCGGCGGCCTGACCACCGCACAGATCGCCGCGGCCTTCCTGGTCCCCGAAGCGACCATGGCCCAGCGCGTCAGCCGCGCCAAGCAGACCGTCAAGGCGTCCGGCACCTCCCTGGCCATGCCGGAGGGGGCCGGCTTCGCCGAGCGGCTGGCCGAGGTGCGGCACGTGCTCTACCTCGTCTTCAACGAGGGATACACCACCACCGGCAGCGCCGACCTGACCGCGCCGGAACTGTCCACCGAGGCGATCCGGCTCACCCGGATGCTGCACCGCCTGGTGCCCGACGACACCGAAACCGCCGGTCTCCTCGCGCTGATGCTCCTCACCGACGCGCGCCGCCCCGCCCGTACCGGCCCGTCCGGGGAACCGGTGCCGCTGGCGGAACAGGACCGCGGCCGGTGGGACCGACGGCTCATCACCGAGGGAGCCGGCCTCCTCAGCCGGACCCTGCCACGCGGCCGGGTCGGCCCGTACCAGCTACAGGCGGCCATCGCCGCCGTGCACGACGAGGCCGAGGACACCGACGCCACCGACTGGCCCCAGATCCTCGCCCTGTACGAGCTCCTGGAGCGGTTCGGGCCGAACCCGATGGTCACCCTCAACCGCGCGGTCGCCGTCGCCATGGTCCACGGCCCGGCCACCGGACTCGGCCTGCTCACAGCGCTGGAGACCGACAGCCGCCTGGCCCGCCACCACCGCCTGCTCGCCACCCGTGCCCACCTCCTCGAACTCCTCGGCGAACACGAGGCCGCGGCGGCCTCCTACCGCGAAGCCGCCCGCCGCACCACCAGCACCCCCGAGCGCCGCCACCTCAGCACCCGCGCCCACCGGCTGGAGGCCCGCGCGTGACCGGGCGGGAAATCGCCCGTGCGGCGTCCGCCGTCGCGTGAACATCGGCGACCCGCACCGCCGTCTCCTGTCCGACGTCCTCGCCGTCGGTACGACCTACCCGCTGGTCGTCACCGGCGGACACGCCGTCCGGACACGCCGTCCGGGCGCACGGGCCGGCCGACCGGCACGGCCGTGACGAGTTCTGCCGCCAGGACCTGTGTGACCGCCCGCCCGCCCGGACGGTGTGTCAGAGCACGGCGAGCCGGTCCACCAGCAGTTCCACCCTCCGCTCGGCGTCCTCCGGCGGCAGCCGTCCCGCCCGGGTCAGGGTCGCGAGGCCGTGCAGGGCCGCCCAGAACACCTCGGTGAACAGCGCCGGGTGGACGCCGTCGCCCGCGACCTCGGTGAGGCTTTCCAGCAGGGCGGCGAAGCCGTCCTTCAGGGGCTCCGGGGTGTCCTCCCGCGCGAACGCCAGGCCGCCGTCGAGCCGGAACATGGCGTCGTAGACCGCCGGGTTGCGTACGGCGAAGTCGAGGTAGGCGCGGGCGAGGGCGGTGACCCGGGCGCGCGGGCCGTCGACGGCGGAGGTCGCGGCCCGCAGTGCCGCGGCCATCTCGGCGGCGCCCTCGAGGGCGACGGCGCCGATGATCTCGCGCTTGCCGCGGAAGTGACTGTAGAGGACGGGCTGGCTGTACTCGATGCGCTCGGCGAGCCGACGGGTGGTGACCGCGTCCCAGCCCTGCTGCTCGGCGAGTTCGCGGGCCGTCGCCACGATGAGGCGCTCGCGGACCGCCCGTTCGCGCTCCTTGCGTTCCTGTACCGACATGACGTGAGCCTAGCATCGCTAGACAATCGAGCGACAGTAGGTCTAGCGTTGCCTCATCTACTAGCAATGCTAGATTCCAGGAGGGGCAGTCATGCTCACCGCACTCGAGGTCTTCACCACCGTGGTCGTCGGCCTGATGGTGGGGGTGGAGTTCTCCGTCGCCTTCGTCATCAACCCGATCCTCAACGCACTCCCCGAGGACAGCGGCCAACTCGGCCGCGCCCACGGGGGCCGGATGCTCGGCGCCGTGATGCCGTTCTGGTACGTCGGCTCGCTCGTCCTCGTCGCGGTCTGGGCCGTCGCCGGACGGCGCCACCACGGCACCGGCCTCGTCGTCACCGCCGCCGCGCTGCTGATCGTCAGCGTGATCATGTCGGTCCTGCTGCTCGTCCCGATCAACAACCGGGGCAGGACGTGGACCCCCGAGAACCGGCCCGAGGACTGGAAGGAGCAGATGAACCGCTGGGACCGCTACCACTACGCCCGCGTCGCCGTCATCATCGCCGCCTTCGCCCTGCTGGCCACCGCCCTCACCTGAGCCCGCGGGCCGGGACCGTTCTCGCACGACCGGAACCGCACCTCTGAATACGTCATGTGACGCATTGACCTCAGATCACCCTCACGGTTGCATGATCGTGGTCCTCCGGTGGGGAGCCGGAGAAGGGGCCGTGTCCTTACTGGGGGGAAAATGAGGGAGAACGCGAACCGGAGCACCACCAGACGGGTGCGGGCCGCCCTGAGGGGGTCCCAGTAGTTCTCGCCGAAAAAACAACGCCAAGCCGTTGATCATGGTCCGGCCGTAGCCCCGAGGGTGCTGACGCGGTTCGCGTACTCCCGGCGGGCCTTGCGCTGTGCCGGGATCGCCGTGGTGTTGTCGAGCGGCTGGCAGCGGTCGAGAAGCTGGCGGTGGACCTCCGGTGTGGTGCTGACCCGCAGGGTGTAGCCCTGGCCCCGTCGTACGGTCACGCCCTGGTCGAGCGCGGCGCGCTCGGCGGGCTCCAGTTCGGCCGCGCGGAGGAAGTCGGCGACCTTGCCCGGCATGTCGAGGAGGACCGGCAGTTCCGGAGCCGGGGCGTCCTGGTCGGCGGCCGCGTATTCGGGCAGGAGGTCGGCGACGGCCGTGCGGATGGCGCCGCGGCTGACGTCGTACTCGCGGGCGAGGGCGGCGATGGAGCGGCCTTCCAGGTACGCGGTGCGCACGTCGGCGGTCTTGTCGGCCGGGACGGCCGGGCGGCGTCCGCCCTTGTTGCCCTTCGCCTCGGCGGCCCGCAGCCCGTCGTACGTCAGCTCCCGCTGGAGGTCGCGCTGGAGTTCGCCGGCGGCGGCGAGGGTCTGCACCATGAACTTCACGGTGGACAGCAGCTCTCTGGTGCGCGGGTGGCGGGCGGTGAGGTCCATCGCGGAGAACGCGCCGTCGTGGATGCGCAGGGCGAGGCGGCCCGCGTGCAGGACGTCGAGCACGTCGAGCACGTGCTGAGTCCCGCGCACGAGGCGGAACATCTCGGAGATGTGCACGGTGTCGCCCGGCCGCGCGTAGGTGAGCAGCTCGCCGAACTTCGGGCGCTGAAGCGGGTGCAGGCGGCTGGAGGTGTCGGCGTCCTCCTCGAAGACGACCGGGTCCTCGATCCCGGCCTCCTCCAGGACGAGGTTCTGGCGGTCGGTCGACTGCTGGTCGGTCGACACCCGCTTGTAGACGAGATTGGCCACGCTCTTCCCCGCTCCTGTCGGCGCATCGGAACCCGGGTGTCATCTAACCCTGTCTCCAACCGGCATCGGATCTCATTGGATCTGAGCCGTCGCCAGGCCCCGGAAAGTCCGGGTTCATTGGACGCCCGCCGCGCCTGTCGTCATTCGATCATTTGCCGACACATGAGAGCGCCCTCGAAGTGCGGGCGAGGACATCCGTGCCGCCTTGATAGTCTGCGTGATCAACCGGCCCACCCGGCACCTGCCCGTCCTGGACGTCGTCTGGCTCGGATAGAGGCGACATCACTCTGCCGCCCAAGCCGGTTGGGCCGGAGTCGCGGAACCCATTGAGGCGCAACGAGCAGACGACTTGTCTCCCACAGCGCTGGCAGTCGGCGCTCTCCACCACACGCCAGTCTGAAAAGCTGCCCCGATCACCCCACGACTGGGACTTTGTTGTTCCCCACTCAAGTCTCTTCGCCTCGATACGCTGCATTCTTCCCGCAACACCCGTGCACATCACGCCGAGGAGGTCCCATGCACGCTCGCTCTGCTGTGGCTATCGCCGCTGTGTTATGCCTGCCGCTCACTGCCTGCAGTGACGACGCCGACGCCAAGGAGAGCGGCAAGCCCGCCCGGTCCGCTTCAGTTGGCAACAGTGGGGACACCGGCAACCCCACCCCTGCTACAAGCGTGGGGCAGTTCGCACCCGATGATGTCGCTGTGCTGAAGACGGCCGTCCTTGACTTCGCCCGAGCCCGTATCGAGAACGACATCAGTGGCTACGACCTGCTCTCCAAGCGGTGCCAGGTCGATCTCTCCAGGGCCGACTTCAAGGCACTGTCTGAGAACACCCATCCGGACTACCGGCATCTGACCATGCAGAACATCTGGATCTACTGGTACGACGACGACCGCACCCAGATCAGCATCAGAGGGAATGACCCCGAGGACATAGGCAAATACCCCGGAGTGCTCGACATCTGGATTCGCGAGGACGGCACCTGGCACTGGGATGACTGCTGACCAACGCACCGGGACACCACCGAGAGTCGCCACGGTTGTTGGCGCTCGCCTCTGGACGTCTTCGTTCTCGTCCAGCTCGCGCGCGTTCGGGTCGCGCACAGGGCATCTGGAGCCGGGGTGGAGACAGTAAAGCTGTAGCGGCACGTTGAGATTGCGGTGCTTGAGCGGGGACAGCCGGCGACGTCCTCGCCCCGGACCTCATGCCCCTCGGCTGGACCCGGCCGAAACTCCGCACCCCTGAAGCCGGTGACCGCTGGATGTGGCTGATCATCGCCGTCCACACCCAGCTCCAGCTCGTCCACGCGGTCACCGCCGACCTGCGGCGGCCCTGGGAGAAGCCAGCCGATCCTGGCCGTCTCACCCCCGTCCGGTCCGCCGTGGGTTCCGGTATCTCCGCCGGCATCTCGCCTGCCCGGCCCGTGCACCCAAGCCCTCACGGCCGGGCCCGGAGCCGAGATCGACCAGCCTGGGAGCGACTGTTCAAGCGCTTCGGGAGTTACACCGCTCACCGTACAGACCCGACCCTCGGCGCCGAACTGCGCGAGCGCGGGATCGGGCTGCACGTCATCGAGCAGGGCATCGACACCTCCACCATGGAAGGCCGAGCCATGTTCGGGATGCTCAGCGTGCTCGCGGAGCTCCAGAGAGAGCTGATCGTGGCGAACACGAACGACGGGCTCGCCTCCGCGCGGGCCCGCGGCCGGGCAGGCGGGCGCCGACCGAAGCTCACGGCCGACCAGGCCGAGCTCGCCCAGCAGCTCTACGACGCCCGGGAGAAGACCGTCCAGCAGATCGCCGACATGTTCAACGTGCCCCGTTCCACGGACACCTCGACAAGACCAAGACCGTGCCCCGCCAGCCGAAGAAGACCGCTGCAGCGAAGCCCTGAAAGCTACCGGCGGGTTACTTGTCACCTGGTTCGCCGCTCGTTAACGGCACCCCAACGCGGCCGAGCTGATGACGCTGTCCGCCGAGCTCCAGGCCGGCGGCATCCAGCTCGAACTCCTCACAGGGCCGCTCACCGGCATCTACGACCCCAACGGCATGGGCGCCATGTTCTTCGCCGTCCTCGCAGTAGCCGGGCAGATCGAGCGCAACTACATCCGGGAGAAGACCCTCGAAGGCCAGGTCATCGCCGCGTCCAAGGGCAACCACGGCGGACGCCCGAAGGTCATCGACGACGACATGCTCACCTTCGCCGTCGCGCTCAAGGACAAGGGCGTCCCCGTCCCCGAGATCGCGAAGAAGCTGACCATCAAGACCGGGAAGAACGCGGGCAAGTCCCCGTCGGTCGCCTCGCTGTACCGGGCGCTCGCGGAAGCCGAGGAAGCCGCGGCCGACGACGGTCTGCCGCTGCGGCCCAAACCCGTACGCATCCGCCGGCCCGAGGACCCGCTCACCCCCGAGGAAATCGACCTCCGCGAACGGCTCCAGGCCCAGCCCAACCCGAACGCCGAGCAGCGGTAGGCCCGCCCACGACCTGCCCTGATCCCAAGATCACCGGCTTAGCGTTAGCCGCTGTACCGCTGTGCCCCAAGGCCGTTGTCCCGCAGCGGACGCAGGCCGCCGTCGATCGGGCGGGCTTCCGCCTCGGGCTCGGCGCCTCCCGGCTGCCTTCCGGGCCTCGGGCGCGCAGCGCACTGTCCGATGCCCTCGACGTGCGCCCCGAAGCTCGTGGATCGGCATAACAGTAAGTAGCCGAACACCCTGTGACTGGAGTCGGCCGAGGCGGGAATGTACGTGGCCGGGAGGCCGGAGGGCCGTATTGTACGTATTGGACCGGCACGTACGATCCGGTTCGACACGAGCCGAAACGATGGGCTCGTTGGAAGACCAAGTGGAATGATCGATAGCTACTTGCTGTTATTTAATAACACTGCAGTCGGATACGGCCGAGGAGAGACGTTGTCGAAGCTGACCCCCGTCGTCGGGCCGGGCACCCCATGAGCGTCCCCGCCCGCGCCGTCGCCGCCGTGAACCGGTTCCTGGACACCCTGCGCTCCGAGGCCACCCGGCGCCAGCGCCGCGCCTACCTCGAGGAATACACCTCCTGGCTCGCCGCACAACGCCAGTGCGACACCGGCCACCTCACCACCGAAGACCTCCTGGACGAGGACAACGCCCTCGCCTGGCTCACCGCCGCCCAGCGCGGCACCACCCGGCGCCGCCCCGGCCTGCACGGCCCCACCGCACCCGCCGCCGCCAACTCCATGGCCGCACGCACCAGCTCCCTGAACACCTTCTCCCGCTACTGCGGACACCCCCTCGAACTCCAGCCGCCCGCCCCTCAATTCGCCCAACGCCTCACCCCCACCGAAGCCCACCGCACCCTGCGGCTCCTCGCCGGCCACCACCCCGCCGGAACCCTCGAAGCCACCTGGCAGCGCTCGGTCGCCCTCATCGCCCTCGCCGTCTGCACCGGACAGGGCATCAGCACCCTCCACCCCATGCGGCTCACCGACCTGGACCTGGAACGCCCCCTGCCCCGCGCCCGGGCCGCCGGCGAGTGGTACCCCCTGGACACCGTCTCCCGCGACGCCCTCACCCGCTGGAAGACCACCCACCAGGCCCTGACCACCGGACACCTCAAAGCCCTCCAGGGCGGACGGGTCGAACACCTGTGGATCACCACCTCCCCCGGCCGCCCCCGCGACGGCCGACCCGCACCCCCCGCAGGCCTGCCCGCAGCCGTACGAACCCTGGAAGCCGCACACCGCAAACTGACCGCCACCGCACTGGGCACACCACTGCTGCTCGAACAGTTCTGCGGAACCGAGACCGCCGACGAACCCCGGGCCCCCCGACCGCGTACACCTCCCGGTGGGACACCGGCCGCAGCGCGGCACCGGTGACGACGCGTCCACGCTCGTCGGCGGCCGGCCCGGCCGCCGTGGGTGCGTCGAGCCGGCGGTTGAGCTTCTGACCGCCGGTGGACCGCGACCCCTTCGTACGGTCCGGGAGCGCGAAGAAGCCCCCGGCCGTCGGCTCAAGCGGTGGAAGCGACCGCACAACACCACCCACACCAAGATCCGCCACGTCGGCTAGCAGGCCACGGCCGCCTTGGAAAGCCGGCGCCTGCCGCGGAAGCCGCGCTGCGGCACCAACCGCATCACCGACATCGTGAAGGCCGTTCTCGTCCTTCACCACGCATCAGCATGAGGTTGAAGACGGCTCGATCACCGAACAGAGAAAGACGCCCACATTTTCTTCCCCCGATTCCGGTGCATCAGAACTTCGTGCTGCACTTCATCGGGTACTCATTACCGACGAAGGAGATGCAAACGCGGTAGTAGTAGCTGGCGCCGCCCAGCATGTTCGACCAGTCCGAGCCGCCCGTGGTGTCCGGGATCCTGACGCTGAGCGAGCGGATCAGGTTGCCGGCCGAGTCGTACTTCTCGATGTAGCCGTAGGAGTTGTAGAGCGAGTTCGAGGAGTTGTTCGTCACACGGACCCAGGCCGCGCTGCACCCCGACGCCCAACGCAGTTCGGCCTTGCGGCTGTTGTTGTCGATGGTCCGCTGCGTGGAGACGCTCGCCGTCTCGCAGCCCGTGGCCCTCGGCCCCTGGTTGTCGCAGCCCGCCCCGCTGCAGCTCGCGGCGAAGGAGGTGCCGGCCAGTGGAACCATGCCCATCGCGACGACGGCTGCAGAAATGGTCGCGGTACGGGACAATGTCTTCTTCACAAGAACTCCGGTTTTAATCAGGCGGCGCCGGCACTTATGTGCAGCACCGGATGATCATAGATGTGAGGCGCCGGGCTGACAATCTTCACCGATGTCGAGAGCGGACTTTTCGGTCGATGCGCGAGTAGAGGTCACCCGAGTAAATGGCAAATTAAATCACTCTTTATGCAGTTTCCTCGATTCCGGGTGTGGGACTGGTGGGCCCGCATGTTCAGGAAACGAGGCTCAGCGGAGCCGGTTTAAGTACCGCGCTTCATCGCCGGTGGTCGCCGGGGGCGCGTCGGCTCCATGTTCCTCCGGCTTCGGTGACCAGGCGGGTGGTGGTCTTGTCGTGGTGGCCGAGCGCCCGGCTCTCCCCGCTCAAGCACCGCCACCTGAACCTACTCGGCCGCTACAGCTTCACCGCCGGCGTTCCGGCCGCCGGTGCCCCGCGTCCGCTGCGCGACCCGGCTGCGCCCGAGCTGGATGAGGACGAAGAGGGCGGGGAGTGAGTGCGAGGGTGCTGCTCGACGGTCATGCAGTGCCCCGGTCTCGGCCCACAGCCGGGCGGCGAAGACCCGGGCCGTCACGCTGCGCCGAGGCGAACGAACCGCTCGGGCGGGCTACGCCCGTCGGCTTGGGGCGGCGGGCGTCACTTCTCGTGTGTGCCGGGTTCCGCGCTGATGGATTCCTGGTAGACGTCCGCGTACGTAGGGGAGTCCTTGGCCAGGTCGTCGCAGAATGCGGCGACGTCGGTGCCGATGAGTTCCAAGACTCCCTTGCCTGCGGCTGCGCCCTCCTCGAAGAAGTCGAGGATCCCGGGAAGCAGGACAGGCAGGCTGACCGGTCCGACCTTGAACAGGTACCTCTGCATCTCCTTGTAGACGATCTGGTAGTCCGGCGGGAGAGCCTTGACCCGAGCCACGTGCGCCCGCCACTGTTTCTTGCCTTCGATGATGTCCTGGATGCTCACGTCAGCCTCCCAGCCGGCTCAATTCCCTCTCGACGTTCCTGTTCAGCTGCTCGCGCCACCGGTCGCGATGGGTTCGAGCGCCTTCTCCACCGGCAAGCGCGGTGCAGAAGTCCCGGATGTCCTCGCCGAGCACCTCGTGGACGCTCTGTCCGTCCGCCGCTGCTACTTCGAGCAGCCCCAGGGCGGCGTCGAGGATCGGCATCAGGTTGCGGCCGGTGAAGTCTCCGTAGGGGAAGAGACGGGTGATGATCTGTCCCCACGCCGCCCGGTAGTCGTCCGGCAGAGTCTCGGCTCGGGCTTCGAACGCCTTCCATTCCCTGGTGAGATCGCTGCCGGTGACCTTCTCCCAGAAGTTCATCTCCCGCCCTCCTTGAGCCTGTCGATGCGTGATGAGACGTACTGCCACTTCGCCCAGAACTTCGCGAGTTCCTCGCGTCCGGCGTCGTTGAGCGTGTAGAACTTGCGCGGCGGACCGACCTCGGATGGTCGTTTCGTCACCTGGACGAGCCCGTTCCTCTCCAGCCGCAGCAAGATGGTGTACACCGTCCCCTCGATGACGTCGGCGAAGCCGAGCTCGTTCAGCTGCCGGGTGATGGCGTACCCGTAGGTTTCCTCGCTGCCGATGATTTCGAGCACGCACCCTTCGAGCGTGCCCTTCAACATCTCCGTCAGATCGTCCATCGCGGGTACTCCTCAGCCCTACCGGTACTGCGTAGTACCGAGTACCGCTATACGGTACCACTGAGTAGTGGAGGGCGGCAGTGTCTCCGGCAGGCGTAAACCCTGGACCCACTGGCGAGGACCCGCGTTCCATCGCGGGAGCAACTCATCGGCCCGGCTCCGAAGTCAGCGGGGGCCGTAGGCCATCAGGCCCTCGGTACTGGTGGGCTCGCGTATTCGACTGTTGCCGGTTCCCGGAGGAACCCAGCCCGCTGTCGTGGTTGCCGACCGGATCACTGCGTCATGGGCAGGCACTCGGCGAGCAGGTCGACGACGTCGCGCCAGGCGCGCTGCGCGTGCCGTGGGTGGTAGCCGACGCCGGGGACTGCGGGGTGGTCGACCGGCGGGTGGTGGAAGGCGTGCAAGGCGCCGCCGTAGACCGCGAGGCGCCAGTCGACGCCCGCGGCCTGCATCTCGGCGGTGAACGCGTCCCGTTGCGCGGGCGGCATGATCGGGTCTTCCGACCCGACCCCGGCCCACACCGGGCAGCGGATGCGCGCCGTCTCGCCCGGTCGGCCCGTGGTAGTCGCGTTGACCGTCCCGATCGCGCGCAGGTCGACGCCGGCTCGCCCGAGTTCCAGCGCGATCGCGCCCCCGGTGCCGTAACCGACGGCGGCGATCCGGTCGGGGTCGGTCCGCGGCTCGGCGCGGAGCACGTCGAGCGCCGCATGGCCGATCCCCCGCATCCGGTCGGGGTCGGCGAGCAGTGGCATGCAACGGGCCAGCATCTCCTCGGGGTCGCCCAAGTAGCGCCCGCCGTGGAGGTCGAAGGCCAGCGCCACGTATCCCAGCTCGGCGAGCGCATCGGCCCGGCGGCGCTCGACGTCGCTGAGCCCCATGCCCTCCGGTCCGAGCAGCACCGCGGGCCGGCGGTCGACACCGGCCGGGAGCGCGAGGTGCCCGATCATCGTCAGACCGTCGGCCGGGTACTCGACCGTACGCGTTGCAACCGTCGTCATGAGACTGGACTGTAGTGATCGTCAAGCCCGGTCCGGCCGCTGTTCTGCCGCTGGCAGAACAGCGCGGGCGTCCCCCTGAAATACGGGACGGGCCCGGCGCTCAGGCAGCGGGTCCTCCACAGCACCGCGGCGTTGAGGACCGGTCCGAGCGCGCCGAGCCGGTCCTCTTCTGCAATCGGCCCTGGTCCACGTGAACACCCTCCTGCTCCAGGACATCCTCGGCGAACCCGAGTGGGCCGATCTCCTCCTTTCCCGCCGGGAGCCTTCCCGGACGACCCGGGTCAGCCCTCGTCGTTCCCGATGCTGGAGACCTGCTCCACGTCACACCATCCCTGCGGGTAGGACGGAGGGTAGGAGCAGAGCTTGATGGTGATAGTGCCGGTCTCTCGCATGTCGTAGTAACACCACTTCTCGCCGCCGGAGCTGGAGCACGACCCCGTCCGGCCGTAATCCGTCGACCACCACACGATGCTGTTGCCGCCCGACGCGCGGTGGTCCACCCAGATGTCGTCTCCGTAGCTCATGAACCCGGCGTCCGCGTAGGGGGTGCTGGTCCATGCCGACGCGGACGCCGACCCTGTCAGCCCCAGTACGAGGACGGCGGATGCACCCGCCGCCATGGTGAGTTGTGCGAGCTTCCTCATCCTGCTCCTCCTGTAATGGCATGTACATGACTACCGGCTGGGCATGGCTGCGACACAGGGCCTGACCGCGCCGACGCAGTGGACTGTGCCGTGGCGGCCGTTTGGCCGGCCAGGCGTCCCGCAGTCTGCTGACCATCGACAGGCAGAAGCAATGAGAACCGTCTGTCCCGGACAGTCGCCGACTGTCCGGGCTGGTCCGGGCCTTGTCCGGGTTGCGTCCCGGACAGATCTGCCGCAGTGGATGCCGGATTCACTGCGGCCGTGTGGCCTGACCGATGATTTTTCCGCGCCGTGCTGGTCTGTACGCCGAATACCGACTCACGGGAGGCTGACGGCATGCGGAAACTGGCCTTTGCCATGAACCTGAGCCTGGACGGCTACATCGCCGCGCCCGGCGACGACCTCGGCTGGAGCGTGCCGAGCGACGAGCTGTTCCAGTGGTGGTCCGACCGGGTGGACGCGACGGGCCTGGCGCTGTACGGGCGCAAGCTGTGGGAGACGATGAGCTCCCACTGGCCGACCGCCGACAGGCAGCCGGGTGCCACACCGGCGGCGATCGAGTACGCCGGCCGCTGGCGGCACATGCCGAAGGTGGTGTTCTCCTCTACGACCGGCACGGTCGACTGGAACACCCGTCTGGTCACCGGCGACGCGGTCACCGAGATCACCAGGCTCAAGGCCGACGACGGCGGCCCCATGGACATCGGCGGTGCCACACTCGCCGCGGCGGCCATGCGGGCCGGGCTGATCGACGAGTACGCGGTCGTCACCCATCCGGTCCTGGTGGGCGGCGGCACGCCGTTCTTCACAGCCCTGGACAACTGGGTGAACCTGACTCTGGTGGAGACCCGGATGTTTCCCGACGGCGTGGTCCTGACCAGGTATGAGACCAAGCGCTGAGCGCTCGGCATCGGATCGGCGCGGGCTTCGGGCGCCTGAGGATCTCGCGGCGCTGTGTTCCGAGGCGATCGTGATACCCCTGCCGGATCACAGGCCGTGCGTGTAAGGGATCCCAACCGGACACCGGTCAGCCCTTGCACGCGACGCGCTCGGCGAGCCAGGCGGTCAGCTTGTCCGCGTCCGCGATGCCGCACTCACCCACACGGGTGACACCCTCGCAAGATCTCCGCCGTTTGCGGCTGGTGGCGATCCTGCTGGCCTATTCCGTGCCCGGCGCTGCTGGTGACTCGTTGGTCAGCGCTTCAGCGGCCGTCTCGGCGTTCCCGGTCGTGCTTCGGTCAGCTTGGCCGCCTCGACCTCCTTCTTGCCGCATGACCGAATAAGCCAGCAGGATCGGTGGCAGCTTTCTTACCGGCACCCCTGGTTCCTGCTCGACCGCGCATCACTGCTGTCCGGGCACTACCGCGTCCACTCGTACGCGTGATCGGAGACGAATTCGGCGAAGGTGCGCGGCGGACGGCCGGTCAGTTCGAGCACCGCGGTGCTGACCTGGTCCTCGCGTCCCTCCTTGATTCCGCGCTCGACGGCGGCAAGGGCGGCGGCGAACTCCGTCGGCGTTCCGGAGGCGCGGTAGGCGGCAGCCTGTTCCTCCTCCGTAATACGCTCCACCCGAACCTGTCTGCCGGTCCGCGCGGTGATGATCCGCGCGGCCTGCGGATAGCTCATCCCGTGCGGCCCGGTGATCAGGTAGTCGCTTCGAGCGTCCGCCCCCACGTCGGCCAACAGCGCGGCAGCACTGGCCGCGATGTCCCGCGCGTCGACCCACCCCAGCCTGCCGTCACCGGCCGCGGTACGGATCTCACCGTGTCGGTGGATGTGCTCGGCCAGCGGGTGCGGACGCAGGAAGTTCTGCATGAAGCCGGACGCGCGGAGTACGACACCTCCGGGCTGGTCCCGGACCTGGGCGGCCATCTCCACGGCGCTGGGCGCGTTCGGCAGCACGATGGCGGAGCCGAGCATCACCAGGCGCCGGACGCCGGCCCGCCGCGCCTGGCGCAGGAAGGGCTCGACCAGCGGCAGCGGGTCCACACTCTCCACCGGAGGAATCAGGAAGACCCGGTCCGTCCCGTCGAGCGCGGGTCCGTATGTGGTCGGGTCGTTCCAGTCGAAGCGGATCGCGTCAGGATCGGCTGCGGCCGGGTTCCGGCTGGCGGCCCGAGCCCGCACGCCGGCGTCGCGGAGCACGTGCACCAGCGTCCTGCCGGTCTTGCCGGTCCCTCCGGTCACGAGCACTCCGGACATCAGGCGTCCTTCCTTCCGAGCGAGTCGATCAGCCCGGCGAGAGCCCCGGCGGCGGCGGCCGCCGACAGCGGGCTCCAGTAATCCCGGTACAGGGCGATCAGCCCGTCGCGGACCGTGAGGACCACGATGTAGTCCAGGCGGTAGGGCTGGGAGGTGGCCACGGTACGGCCGGTGGCCGTCCACTCCACCACGACGGTGTCCGTTCGATCCGTGGGCCGCACGGTGAGCGCGGCCACCTCCTTCATGTCCATCAGCTCCGGATAGTGAGCGAGGTAGGCGCGTACCTCCTCACGTCCGCGGAGAACGCGAGGGGAGCTCCCGGCCGCGAAAGGGAATTCCGCGATCCCGTCGGGCGCCCACAGATCCGCCACGGCGTTCACGTCTTTGGCCAGCATCAGGTCGATCATGCGGCGAAAAGTTTCCTCAGGTGTGCTGGACACCATTTCTCCTCGTAGTCGGCAAACCGGCCGGACCACCATGCACAGCGGATTCGTGGGCGCGGAACGGACAGCTGAGCCCCGGACCGACAGTGCGAGGCTCGGCTGTCCCTCCTGTGCCAGCATGGAAGAGTGAGCAGCCAGGAACTCGCAGACTTTCTCCGCCGTCGCCGCGAGGGCCTGCGGCCGGAAGACGTGCCGGCCGAAGCGACGCTTCCGCCGGGCCGGCGTGCCCGTCGCACACCCGGACTGCGCCGCGAAGAGGTGGCCGCCCTGGCACAGGTGTCGGTGAGCTACTACGAACGGCTGGAACGGGCACGGGCGCCTCGGCCCTCACCGCAGGTGCTGTCCGCGCTGGCGACGGCTCTCCAGCTCACCGAAGCAGAGCGTGACCATCTGGCCCGCGTGGCCGGACAAGTGCTGCCGGCGGAGAACGACGGCGCGCCGGAGCACGTACCCGAGGACGCCCGACGACTGCTCGGCAGACTTGACGGCATCCCCGCCTACGTCGTCAACGACCGGCAGGACATCGTCGCCTGGAACGCGGCGGCCGCGGCTCTGATCACGGACTTCTCCCGTCTCACGCCCGACGAGCGCAACCTCACGCGCATCTCGACGAGACTCCGTGGCACCCTCTGCACCGGCGCGCCCGGTTCGGAGTCCGATTTCTCCCAGCAGGTGGCCGCTCAACTGCGCGCGGCCAGCGTCCGGTATCCCACGGACAGCGTGCTCGCGGAGCTGATCAACGAGTTCGCGACCCACGATCCGGATTTCGCGAGCAGCTGGCGCGATCACGCTGTGCGCCCCGTGCCCAGCGTGCGAAAGAACCTGCGTCACCCCGCACTGGGCGAGTTGGAGGTCGACCGGCACACCCTCGGCCTGCCCGGCTCGGGTTTCTCCTTGGTGATGTACACGGCAGAAGCCCGCAGCCCCAGCGCCGCTGCGCTGAAGAGCCTCTGACCGCTGCCACCACGGAGGCCACCGCGTCCGCCGGGGTCGGGCCGCGCGGGTGGAACCGTGGCTTCGGGACGGAGAACTGCCCGGTCCGGAGCTTTGCGCGCCTGTTTCGAGCAGGGCCGGAGCAGCCGTGTGCCGGTGCCGCGCCACGCCGGCGCGGCCCGATCGGCGTGCTGTACCCGCGCAGGTTCATGCTTTCTCCGCGGTGGGAACGTACGGCCTTGCCGTCCGCGGCCCGAGGGTCGGGAGCGGTCGCCGCGGTGGGGCCTGGCAGCGTGCCGCCAGGCCCCTGAACTGTACGGATCAGGTGCGCTCAGTTGACCTGCAGAGTCAGGTCCTTCGGCCAGCCGGCCCGGTCGAGCCGGCGGAACAGGTCCTTGACGTGGTCCGGGTGGAGCTTGATGCAACCGGAGGACTTGTAGTCACCGTCACCCTCCCAACGCCGAAGGCTGTCCTCCTCGAAGACGCTGAAGCCCTGTGTGCCGTCGGCCTCCATCTCGCTGTGGATGAACAGGTCGGTGCGGTTGACCGCCTTCTGGCCGGACACGGGCTTGCAGACCTTGTCGGCGAGCCCGATGACGTAGCCCTGCACCGCGGGCTCGTTCCACGGCATGGCATCGGCGCCGCGACTGGTCGTGTGTCCCTCGATCCGGTAGGTCCCGCTGGGGAGCCATCCCGTGCTGCTGGTGCACTCGTTCCTGCTGAAGTCCTTGCCGGAGCCCGCGCGGTAACTGACGACTACCTTGCCGTCCCGGAGGAGAGCCAACCTGGAGTTCTGCGGGTCGTTCCAGTTCTTGGTGAACTTCAGGGTGTACGTCGCGGGACGCGGGGCGGTGCGCTTCACAGACGGGGGACCGGCGAGGAGGGCTTTCCAGGTCCGGGGGCCGACGATGCCGTCGGCGGGCAGGCCGTGGTGTGTCTGGAACACGGTGACGGCGGCTTGCGTGCGCGGGCCGAAGGTGCCGTCGGGGGTCAGGGCGTGGCCGTGTGCGGTGAGGCGCTGCTGGAGTTCGACGACGGCCTGGCCGCGGCTGCCGCTGTGCGGGGTGGGCCGCTCCTGGGTGTTCGTGGCGGGGTGGGCCGGGGTTTCCTGGCGGACTGCGGCACCGGCCGGGTCGTCGTCGGCGCTGGCGGTGTGGAGGGCCTGCGTCGTGCCGATCGCGGCGAGCGCGGCGACGGTGAGGGCGGTGGTGACGGCGGCCCAGAGGGAACGGGGGGCGCGGTTGCGGTTCATGATGTGCGGTCCTTCCGTGTCGTGTTGGCGGGCGGGGCGGCGTGCCGGGCACGGTTCGCCCCGGAGTGCGGGCGTGTGAAGTGGCGGATGTCGGTCGCGTGGCCGGCGGCGTGGGCGAGGCCTGCCACTCACGGCTGCTCGGGGGTCACCAGCGCGGACCAGGTGTCCGGGCCGACAACGCCGTCGGGTGCGAGGGCGCGGACGGTCTGGAAGGCGGTGACCGCCTGGACGGTCGCCTCGTCGAAGGCTCCGTTCACCGGCACAGGGTGGCCGTGGGCGGTGAGCAGGCGCTGGGCGGCTGTCACGGCCGGCCCGCGGTCGCCGGCTCGGACGGTGACGATCAAGGCGTGCCAGGTGTCCGGGCCGGTGATGCCGTCGTCGGCGAGGGAACGGTCGCGCTGGTAGACGGTGACCTGGCTGGTGGTCGCCGGGCCGTAGACCGCGTCGGGTGCGGTGCGGTAGCCGTGGGCGGTCAGGAGGAACTGGATCGCGGCGACGGTCTCACCGCGCTCGCCGGACTTGACGAGCGGCCAGGTGCGGGGGCCGGTGCTCGGGGTCTGTGCGTTCCCCGCCTCGAACGGGGTCGGTTCACCGGACGTGCCGGGAGCCCGGGGTACGTCCGGCGAGAGGGCGGGCGGCGTGTGTGCCGGGGCGTCCTTGACGGGCTCCGGGTCCCCGAGGCCGTCCGCCGCCTCCTCTACGCACGTGTCGGGTGTCGGGCATTCGTCGGCGGGCGGTGCGGCCGCCGGGGGCGGAGGGCTGTCGGCGCGGCCTTGGGCGTTCTGGTAGGCGGAGGCGGCCATGGTCAGAGCGGCGACGACGAAGATGGCCAGCACCATGGGGCGGCTGCGGAGCCAGTCGGCCAGCCGCCGTTTCGGGCCGGACCGTCGTGCGGTCGAGGGAGGGTTGCCGGTCATCAGGTTTCTCCGTGAGGTGAGGTGCCGTGAGGGGCGGGGTGGGGCGCTGTTTCCCGTGGCGCCCCACCCGCTCCTGCGGGATTCGCCGGTCAGTACCGGGGACCGGTCACTTCCAGGCGCAGTGGACGTGGGTGCTGTGGCCCTTGTGGCCAGGGCCGAGGACCTCCGTCGCGCCGAGCCGGCGGCAGGCCGTCATGAAGGCGCGGTGCGGCGCGCCGCTGCCGACGTGGATGCCGTTGATCTCGTTGACGTCGAAACTGAGGCCGCGGTAGTGGCGGGAGGTGCTGCTGTGGACGCCGCCCACGAACTCGGTGACGTTCATGCGGAACCCGTGGGAGTTGCGCAGGCTCAGAAGGCCGCGGAGCATGCGGGCGTCGAGCTGGACCCGCTTGGCACCGACGTGGCTCTGCGGGCTGGTGAGCGCGCCCTTGCCGGCGGCCATGTCGACGATGTTGGCGTAGGCGGTGGAACCGCTGTGCCGGGTCTCGGAGTGCACCCGGGCGAACGTGATGCCCGAGGTCTTCAGGAGCTGCTTGGCCAGGGTGACGGCGTCACCCGCGGCGGGCGGGGCGTCGGAACCACCGCCGCTGCGGTCGGTGAGCAGAGCGCTCCACGTCCGAGGACCGGCGACGCCGTCGGGCTGCAGGCCCTTCGCCTTCTGGAAGGACCTGACGGCGGCTGCGGTGCCCGGTCCGAAGACGCCGTCGGTACGCAGGCGGGCACCGGAGGCGTCGAGCTGGTACTGGAGGGCCGTCACCGCCGAACCCTTGGCGCCTTCCTCGAGGGTGACGATCAGAGCTCCCCAGGTCTTCGGGCCGGTCACCCCGTCGGCCTCGAGGCCCCGGGCGGTCTGGAAGGACTTCGCCGCCGCCGCCGTATCGGGGCCGTAGACGCCGTCGGCATCCAGGCGCGCCCCCGCAGCGTTCAGGAGCTGCTGTGCGGTGACGACGTCGGTGCCGCGGCTCCGCGCGCTCAGCACCGGCGCTCCGGTGACCGGTGCCTGAGCGGCCGGCGGTCGAGGGGCCGGCGAGGTGGTGTCCCTGCCTCCGCCTCCGCCCAGGTGCGCGAGTCGGCGCAGTTCGGCGAGCGATCCGCGGAAGACGTTCAGGTCGACGTGACCGGCGGACGGGATGCCCGGCACGCTCCCGGTCTCCGTGTACTGCCAGATCTTCCAGTCCTGCCCCGCGCCCGGCACCGGCGCGGGCTCGTTGGAGCCGCTCTTGTACCGGGGTTGCCACATCACGTGTCCGGCGAACACCGAGCCGTCGCCTCCCATGCAGGCGTCGACGAACGACTTCGTGGTGTAGACGATCGGCTTCACGCCCAGCTGGGAGCTGACGGTGTTGAGGAAGGCACGGACGCCGGCGGCGCTGAAGTTCGCGGGGCACCTGCGCTTGTGCTGCTCGAGGTCGAGGACGGGGGGCAGTTCGCCGGCCGCCTTGCCCGTGTAGCCGGCCGCCTTCACGGTGGCGACGAAGTTACGGGCCTGGTCGGCTCCGGGCGTGCGGCCATAGAAGTGGTACGGGCCGTGGGGCAGCCCCGCCTGCCGTGCGCCGCGCAGGTCACGGGTGAACCACGGGTCCTGCCAGTCGGCGCCCTCGGTCGCCTTGACGAAGGCGAAGCCCTGGCCGGACGAGCGGACCCGGTTCCAGTCGATGGGGCTGCCGCCGCTGTGGTTGTGGTGGCTGGTGTCGACGCCCTTGACCACGTATGAGGAGGGCGAGGCGGCGTCGGCGGGGAGCACGGTCAAACCCGCGAAGACCATCCCTCCGCTCGCGAGCACCGCGCCCGTCCAGCCGGCGGTCTTCCTCTTCCTGGTCGTCCAGTTCACGTCTCTTCCTCTCTTCGGCCCGCCCGCACGCCGGCCCGAAGGGCGGTGTACGCGGTGGCGGGCGAGGCGGAGTCGCAGCGGTTCGTGCGGCTCGAGTGAGAAAGATGACCATCCCGTCGTCCCAGCGCTAGAGTTCTTCCAACGGTGGGTCATATTGGGACATACAAGTCCCTGACCAGCGGATTTATGATGCGATGGGGGCATCGTGGGACGGTTCGGGACACCTGCGGGACATGACGGGCCGGCTCAGGACGGAGTCGGCGACGAGACGGCGAACGAGACCCGGGACAGCGACCCCGCTGAGCCGTCGGCGGAGCTCGTCGAGCTGATCGCGGCGGTCCGCCGGTGCATGGACGAACTCAGCTGGTCCTACAACGTGATGGGCCGCAGGACAAACGCCTCCTCCAGCACCTGGAACCGCTGGTGCACCCAGACCCGGCTGCCGCGTCGGGACGCTCTGGTCAGCTTCGCCGGGGCCGCCCCCGAAGTCGTGGGGCGTCACCGGCTCCTTGCCCTGTGGGAGGCAGCCCGGGCGGCGCAGGAGTCCGCACGGGAGACGGAGGCGCGGGCGGAATCACCGCCTGTCGTCCTGCCGCCTTCGGCCAGCCGCCGTTTCACCCCCCTTGGATCACTTCTGCTGAGCGCCGCCGGAGTACTCGCCGTAGGGGCGGGCATTACGGTGTGGATGCTCAACGCGAACGCCGACGACGCGTCCGGTGGACACGCCGCGCCCCCCGCCGCGACGTCCGCACCGGGGCCTGCCCGGCCTTCGCCTACCATCAGCTGCCACGGCGAATCCTGCGCCTCGCTGGACGCCGCCCACACCCGCTGTGCCGACGATGCCCTCACCGCCTACAGCGGCCAGAGGTACGGGGTGACGATCGAGCTCCGCCACAGCCCGGCCTGTGGGGCCGTATGGGCCAAGATGAGCAAGACATCTGCCGGTGACCGGGTCACCGTCACCCACCAGGACGGTCACTCCGAGGAATACCGCCAGCAATACGGACGTGACGCCCACACCCTCATGCTCGCCGTCGACGCTCCTGAGGACGCCAAAGCCTGCGCCATCGTCCAGGACCGCGGCACCGTCTGCGCCACCCAGCGGGGCGCCGTGGCCCCTGCCCCCGCCGCAACGGGCCACTGAGGGCCGTCAGCCCGCGCCGCGCCGGTCATGGGCGCTTGTGCCCCTGTGGCCCTTGCTGTGTCCTCGCCCGAGTCTTGGTTCGTGCACTCGTGAATCCGCAGCTCATAGCCTGGTTTCCGGCGAACGGGCGAATGCTCCGCACGTGAGGGGCCGCCGCTCTGAGTGTCAACGGCCGTAATGGTGAGAGCAGCCTGCCGACGCGGGGGGGGGGGGGGGGGGGGGGGGGGGGCGCCCCGCGCGGGGGGGGGGGGGGGGGGGGGGGCGGGGGGGGGGGGGGGGGGGGGGGGGGGGGGGGGGGCGCCCCCCCCCCCCGCCGCCGGGCCGGGCCCCCCCCCCCCCCCCCCCCCCCCCCCCCCCGGTGCTCCCGTAGTGGTACTGGTGTCCGTCAGGTGACGCGGCGGCGGATCCACCAGGCGCAGAACCCGGTCAGGGCCAGGGCGAGGCCGAGGTAGAGCCCGGTCTCGGCCCGTTGGAGGGCCCAGAAGTTCCCGGCGGGCTGGTACGTCACCTGCTGCTTGTAGCCCAGGGCGCCGAGGTCGGCGACGCAGCCTTCGACCTGCTGCGGGGGCGGCGGGCCCGACTCGGTGCGCAGGCAGTCGGCGAAGGAGGACGGCACGGGGGCCGGATGTCCGGCGGCGTTCAGCGTCTGCTGGGAGGTGACCCAGGACCCGGGCACTTCTTCGAGGTGCGCGATGATCTGCCCGGCGCCGTCCTGGATGCTGATGGGGGCGCCGTCGGGCTCGATCGGCGCGGTGGTCCGGTCCGCGGCGGCCAGGTGGCCGCGGATCCACATCGGCACGGCGATCTGGACGGCGGTGTAGAGGGCGAACGTGGTGGCCATCGCGGGCAGGGTGCGGCGGATGACCAGGCCGAGGGCGACGCCCAGGACGAAGGCGAAGGCGGCGTGGGCCATGGGGACGACACCCCGTGCGGCGAAGGCCACGGGGTCGAGCCGCGGGAAGTACGTGTCCGTCGCGCCACCGCCGTCGACGGCCCGGTCGATGGGGCTGCTCCACCAGCTCACCGCGAGGCTGGTCAGTCCGGCGGCGGTCATGGAGGCCGTCGCACCGAGGCCCAGCTTGGTCGCCAGCCAGCGGGTGCGGGTGACGCCCTGGTTCCACGCGAGGTGGTGGGTGCCGGTCTCCAGCTCCCGGGCGATCAGCGGCGCGCCCCAGAACATCCCGATGACCGCCGGCACGGCGAGCACGGCCAGCAGTCCGGTGTAGTAGAGGGTCTGGTCCGCACCGGAGACCTGGTCCACCAGGCTGCTGCCGGCCGTCCGGTGGAGGTCGGCCAGGTGCGGGCCGGAGACCACGAGGGCGGCGGCGAAGGCGGCCACCGCGGCGAACACGACGGCGGCCTGGACACGGAACTGACGCCAGGTCAGCCAGATCATCGGAGTACCTCCAGTGCGGGCCGGGTGTCGCGTACCGCATCGGCGGGCCGGGTCATGTAGGCCAGTGGGGTCCAGGCCGAGGCGGCGGATCCGGTCGCGCGCCACGGCGTCGTCCCAGTCCGGGTTGAGGCGCCGGCCCAGGCCGAGGTGGTCGGCGACGCTCAGCGCCGCGTAGGTCGGGGTGTCCTGGGCGACGAAGCCGACCTTGGCCAGCTGTTCCGCACCCGCGGCAGGACGGCCGCCGCACACCTCGATGGTGCCGACCGTCGGGGTCAGCATCCCGGAGGCCAGGTTCAACAGGGGCGACTTGCCGGCGCCGTTGGGGCCGACCAGGCCGACCACCCGGCCGGCCGGGACCTCCAGATCGCAGTTCCGCAGCGCCCAGCGGCGCTTGTACCTCTTGCCCAGGCCCTGGGCTCGCAAGACGGTGCTCACGCCACGTCCTCTCCGGCGGCGTTGCGGAACGTGTTCAGGAACAGCGCCTCGATGCTCTCCTCGTCGAGCCCGGCCAGCCGGGCCTTGGTCAGCCAGCGCTGCAGGTCCTTGCGGAGCGGTCCGTGCGCGGCGAGCGTGCCGTCGGCCAGCGTCCGGGTCACGAACGTCCCGACGCCGGGACGGGCGGCCACCAGGCCGTCGTGCTCCAGCTCCCGGTACGCCTTGAGCACCGTGTTCGGGTTGACCGCCATCTGCTTCGCCACGTCCTTGACGGTCGGCAGCCGGTCCCCCTCGTGCAGCAGGCCCAGGCGCAGTGCGTGCCGAACCTGCTGGACCAATTGCTGGTACGGGGGCAGGCCGGACCGGCTGTTCAGGTGGAACTCAATCACCGGTTCCTCCATTTACCTAGTCGCCTAGCACTATAGGCCCCTACGTCGACCGTTCGGCAAGGCGCGCACCGCGGGCGCCGGCCGCCCCGCGGCCGGGCGGACGCCTGGCGCCGCACGCGTCCCCGCGGTGCCAGGAGGGACGGAGGCCGGTACGGGTGCGTGGCTGCCGGGCTTCCGCCGCCGCGCGAGAACCGCGGACCTCGGGGCTTCTTCGGGTCCGGGACGGGCGGCACCCTTCCGGCCGGGTGACGGGCGGGGTACCGGGACGGGCGGTGCCGTGGGAAGCCATCGGCCGAGAGCCGGGAGGCTTCCCCGCCGTCAGAGGCGGAAGATCTCCGTGAAGCGGGTCAGGAGGGTCTCCGGGCCCTTGAGGGCGATGCTCCGGGTCGCGAGTGCCTCGGTGGGGGTCAGGGTGGCGCGCATGAGGTCGAGGACGGAGTGGCCGGAGCGGGTCTCGATGACCAGGTCGGGGGCGGGGTGGGGGCCGTGGGCGACGGTGAGGCGGTCTCCGTCGACGGTCAGGGCGAAGGTCGCGTCGGCCGTGCGCACCTCGTAGCCGAGGGTCTCTCCGGCGGCGGCTTCGGGGCGGAAGGCCGTGTGGAAGGACAGGGCGCGGCTTTCGGCGGTGGTGATCTCGCCGGGGCGGGGCCCGGTCATGGTGCGGGCGCCCCAGCGGCCGAGGGCGGTCACGGCCGGCTGGAGTGCGTGGCCGTGCTCGGTGAGTTCGTAGACGACACCGCGGTCGGGGTGGGGCAGGGCGCGGCGGACGGCGACGCCGTGGGCCTCGAGCTGCTTGAGGCGGGTCGCGAGGATGTTGGTGGGGATGTTCGGCAGGCCGTTGCGCAGGTCGGTGTAGCGCTTGGGGCCGAGCAGGAGGTCCCGGACGATCAGCAGGGTCCAGCGCTCGCCGACGACCTCCATCGCGCGGGCGAGGCCGCAGAACTGGCCGTACTCCTTCACCGTCATGGTTCACATTCTAGTTCCCGCACCATATTGCGAACAGAGCTTGCATTTTACAAGCAGACTTCAGTCTGCTTGATTGACTGCACCGGAACGGTCGGCATCGGCAGAGGGAGTGGGAGAGGGCATGTCCTTCCAGGCGTATCTGGACAAGATCGAGGACAAGACGGGCCTGACGCCCCGGCAGTTCATCGTGCTCGCGCAGGAGCGCGGCTACGACAGCGCGGACACCAAGGCCGGCGTCATCCTGGAGTGGCTCAAGCAGGACTACGACCTGGGCCGCGGGCACGGGATGGCGCTCGTGCACGTCATCAAGAACGGCGCGAAGATCTCCGACAAGCACGTCGGCTCGGGCGGGACCCACCAGGACGAGTCGGACACGCTCTGGCTCGACGGCAAGGCGAACCGTCCCTGAGACGGGCGCGGGGCCCTTCCGGCAGGTCGGTGTCCGTGCTCCGGAGGTCCGTGGGAAGACCGCCGCTCCACCGGGAGCGGCGGTCTTCCCACGTCCGGGGCTCCCTTCAGCCGGCCACCGGCCCGCGCCGGGCGGCGGCCACCAGCAGGGCCGCGCAGACGACGCCGAGGACCGCCAGGGCGGTCCCGGCCCACATGGCGTCGGCGTAGCGCAGCGTCGTGCCCGTCGCCGGGTAGAGGAAGGCGCCCACCACGGCGATCCCGGCGGCGGCACCCAGCTGCTGGGCGGTGCTGAGCACGCCCGAGCCGGCGCCGGCGTCCTGGGGCGGCACCTGGGCGAGCACGATGCCGGTGAGCAGGGGGACGATCATTCCGTTGCCGAGCCCGTAGACCGCGAAGCCTGCCATCAGCGGCAGGATCGCGGCGTCCGGTGTGCCCAGGCCGACGGTCGCGAGCGCTCCGGCGAGGCCGGCCGCGGTCAGGGCGGCGGCGACGACGAGCACCCGGATGCCGTAGCGCTTGTGCAGGGCGGGGCTGACGCGTGATCCCACGGCGATGGCGACGGCCGCCGGGGTGAAGACGAGGCCGGCTGCGGCCGGACCGAGGTGCGATTCGTCCTGGAGGTAGAGGCCGAGCATGACGGCGAACGGCACGCTCGACATGTACAGCAGGAAATTCAGCAGGACGCCCAGGCCGAATGTCCGGCTGTGGAAGAACCGGACGGGGAGCAGCACGGCGCGGTTCTCCCTGCCGCGCCGCGTCTGGTGTCCGACGAAGAAGGCGAGGAGCAGAGCGGCGGCGAGGAGGAGGAGCGGCCCGGTGGGCAGGAAATCCCATTCCCGCAGGGCCGCGAGCGGCAGGAGGAGCAGGGCGGAACCGGTGGCGCTCAGGGCGATGCCGATACCGTCGATTCCCTGTCCGGTGCGCGGGGCGCGGTCGTCCGGCGCGGTCCGGGCAATGGCGATGTGGGCGAATACGCACAGGGGTACCGCGACGAGGAAGACGGGACGCCAGCCCAGGCCCAGGAGATCCCAGGAGGGAATCGCGCCGCCGAGTATCTGCCCGCCGACCATGCCCAGGCTCATGGAGACGCCGTACCAGGACAGGGCCCTGGCCCGTTCGGCGGGCGGGAACTGGACCCGGACGAGGGCCAGCACCTGGGGCTGGAGCACGGCCGCGGAGGCGCCCTGGGCGAGGCGTGCGGCGATCAGGACCGCCGGTGACCAGGCCAGCGCGCACGCCAGCGAGGTCACGGTGAACAGGACGAGTCCGAGGCGGTACATGCGGCGGCGGCCGAAGAGGTCGCCCAGCCGTCCGCCGGTGATCAGGCCCAGCCCGTAGACCAGGCCGTATCCGCCGACGACGGCCTGGAACTCGAAGGGCGACAGCGTGAACGACCGGTTGATCGAGGGCGCCGCGAGGTTGACGCAGAACTGGTCGAACAGGGAGAGGAAGGGGCCGATGGCCAGGACGGCGAGCGCCTGCCACCGACGGGGGTTCAGCGGTGCCTCGTCCGCCTCCGCGGGCGGGGCGGGGGCGCCGGCCGGGGACGGTGCGCGGCCGTCCGTGCGGGGGGCGATAACCGTACGGCCCGGTTTCACGAGAATCTTCTCCCAACGCGGCCGGTCATGACCGCCGATTCGAGGAGCGGTACGGATCGGCGGTTCATCTCATCCACCGGTTGCCGCGCCCACAAGCGGACTTGGCGAAGTCTCCGCGGCGGCCGTTGTTCGCGGCGGCTTGCACAACTCCGCATGGACAGCGTCGTACGGGCACGAACATCCTTCCGGTGGCAGCGTCCCCTTTCAGGAAGGCTGTGCCGTGGAAAGCCATCGCTCGGCGTCCCTGCTTTTCGGGGAGAAGGACCAAGGCGAGAAGGACCGGGGCGAGAAGGACCGGCGGGAAGAAGCCCGCGCGCTGTTGCTGCGCGTTCTGGACGGCTCCGTGCGTTCCGATCCGTATCCGGTGTTCGACCGGATACGTGAGGCCGGGCCCTTGTGGTGGGACGGGTCGACCGTCGTCCTTTCCTCGTACGAGCACTGCTCGGCCGTGCTGCGGACGCCGGAGGCCGTCGCCCGGCGGGCCGACGCGTGTCCCGCCGGGCGGGACGGTCGGCCGGAGGGGCTGGCCGTCGCCGTGGCGGGCTCGGCGGAGCACGTGTGGCTGCGCCGGCTGGTGGCGCGGGTGCTCACGCCGGAGCGGCTGCGCGCCCTCGTCCCCTTCGTGCGCGCCCTCGTCGACGACCTCCTCGACGGGGTGGCGGCGCGGGGGCGGCTCGAAGTGGTCACGGACCTGGCGTATCCGCTGCCCGCGGCCGTGCTCTGCCGTCTGCTGGACCTGCCGCAGGAGGACGCGTCCTGGCTGCACCGGCAGGCCCTGCTGCTCTCCCCCGCGCTGGACCCGCATCCGCTGCTGACCGGCACGGCCCCGCCGGGGGGCGAGGCCCGCCGGCGGGCGGAGGAGGAACTGGACGCCTACCTCGGCGAACTGGTGCGCTCGCGCGGCGCGCGGGGCGGCGAGGATCCGCTGTCGGTGCCGGAGGACGCGGACGGGCCGTCCTCGGCGGCGCGGCTCGCCGCCGCGTGCCGGGCCCTGCTCGTCGCGGGGCACGAGACGAGCGTCGACCTGGTCTCGGGCGGCGTCCTGGCGCTGCTGCGGGCCCCGCACGTGCGGGAGGCGGTGCGGCGGGACGCCCGGTACGCGGGCCAGGTGGTCCAGGAGGTCCTGCGCCTGGATCCGCCGGTCCAGCTGCTCCACCGTCATGCCGTCGCCGATCTCGACGTCTGCGGCACGCGGGTGCCCGCCGGGACCACCCTGCTGCTCCTGCTGGCCGCGGCCCACCGGGATCCGCGGGTGTGGGACAGCCCCGAGGTGTTCTCCCCGGACGAGGCCGGGGCGCCGCACGCCGCCTTCGGGCTGGGGCCGCACGCGTGTCCGGGTGAACCGGTGGCCCGGCTGATCGCCGAGACGGTCCTCACCCGGTTCGCCCAGCGGGTCACCGGTGCCCGCTTCGCCACCGGGACCCCGTCCTACCGACCGAACGTCACCCTGCGCGGCCTGCGGGCGCTGTGGGTCGATTCCGACGGCTTCGGCGACCGCGGTCTGCCGTGGCCGCCCGCGTGACGCACCCGCCGCTTCGCTTCGCAGCGCTCACCCATGGGAGCAAACTCGTGACAGTCCTTCACACCGCTTCGCGCACCCTGACGCTGGACTGCGTGTTCGACACACCCGCCGGCGAGGACCGGGACGTCCTGGCCGGCCGGCACGTCCTGGCCCGCATCGTGTACGGGCACCACGGCGGGCGGCCGACGCTGTACCGGGGGTCCCCCCGGCTCGACGTGCACATGATGGCCGCGCCCGCCGTCCCGTTCACGGAGGCCTGGGTCACCGACCGTCCCGTGCGCTCCGGGCTGCAGGACAACCTGGTCTACGCGGAGGACGGCGAGCACTTCTTCTGCGCGGTGCGCGTCGAGGAGAGCGGTGTGTACCGCGACGCGGTGCACACCGCCTACGGCGCCGCGTTCCGGATGGCCTGGCAGCAGGGGTACACCGATCTGTTCCGCATGTGGAACCTGGTCGGCGACATCACCGGCGACAACGCCGAGGGCACCGAGATCTACCAGGACTTCTGCGCCGGCCGGGCGCTGGCCTTCGAGGAGTGGTCCGGGCGCTTCGAGGGCGTCCCCGCGGCGACCGGCATCGGCTCCCTGGGGACGGGCATCGACCTGTACTTCCTGGCCTGCCGCCCCGGGCGCACGACCCATCTGGAGAACCCGCGGCAGACCCCGGCCCACCGGTACCCCGACCGGTACGGGGCCCTGTCGCCGAGTTTCGCGCGCGGCACCCACCTGGCGTCCGAGGGGTACGGGACGGGGGCCCTCTACGTGTCGGGCACGGCCAGCATCCTCGGGGACGACACCGTGCACCCCGGCGACATCGAGCGGCAGCTGGACGTCACGCTGGCCAACATCGAGGCGCTGGTGAGCGGGGAGAACCTGCGCCAGCACGCCGTCGACGCCGGGTACGGGCTGACGGAGCTGGACAGCGTCAAGGTCTACGTCCGTGACGCGGAGCACCTGCCGGCGGTGCGGGCCCGGTGCGCCGAGGTGTTCTCCGGCGCGGCGGACGTGGTCTTCCTCAACGTCGGTATCTGCCGGCCGGACCTGCTCGTCGAGATGGAGGGGATCTGCCGATGACCACCGCCCCGTCCCGCCCCGCCGGTGACACCGTCGCGCCGGTCTCCGTCACCGGGACCCGCAGCGGCAACCTGGTCGAGCTGCTGGAGGAGTCCGCACGCGCGCACGGCCGGCTGGACCGCACCGCCTACATCGACGAGGACGGCGAGCACTCCTTCCGCTCGGTGTACGAGGGGGCGGGCCGGGCCGCCGCGGTGTTCGCGGCGCGCGGTCTCGGCCCCGGTTCCCGGATCCTCGTCGCGCTGCCCGACGGCATCGACTTCGTACGGGCGTTCCTGGGCGCCGTGCGCATCGGCGCGGTGGCGATCCCCGTCAACTCGATGTTCCACCCGGACGAGATGGCGCGGGCCGCGCGCATCGCCGAGCCGGCGGCCGTGGTGGCCCCGCCGGAGTTCGAGGGGCTGTTCACCGCGCCGGTGCTGACCGCCCGGTCGTTGTCGCGGGACGACGGCGGTGCGGTGCCGCCGTACGCCGACCGCGCGCCGCACACGCCGGCGTTCGCCGCGTTCACGTCGGGCACGACCGGCGGCCCCAGGCTCTGCTTCCACACGCACGCGGACGCGGAGGTCCTCGACCGTGCGGCCGGCGAGGCGATCGGGGTGACCGAGGACGACGTCTGCTACTCGGTGCCGCGGATGAACTTCGCGTACGGGCTGGGCAATTCGCTGTTCTTCCCGCTGCTGCGGGGTGCCGCCACCGTGCTCACCGGCCGGCGGCTGGGCCCGGCCGACTGCCTCGCCCTCATCGCCCGGCACGGCGTGAGCGTCTACTACAGCCAGCCCACCTTCTTCGCGCACATGCTCGCCCACCCCGACGCGGAAGACGTCCTCGGCCGGCTGCGCGTGGCGGTCGTCGCCGGGGAGGTGCTGCCCCAGGCCCTGGAGCGGCGGCTGCGCCGCATCATGGGCGAGCGCCTGCTCAACGTGTACGGCACGACCGAGATCGGGCACGCCCTGCTGGTCAACGGGGCGGGCTCCTACCGGGAGTTCACCCTCGGCAGGGTGCTGGCGCCGTACCGGCTGCGCGTCGTCGACGAGGAGGGACAGCCGGTGGCCGCCGGCGGCGAGGGCCGGCTGGAGCTGGCCGGGCCCACCATCGGTCCGGGCGTCGCCCGGGGCAGCGACACCCCGCTGCGGACGGCGCCACAGGAGTGGTACGCCACCAGCGACGCGGCGACGGTCGACGCCGACGGGTTCGTCCGGGTGCACGGGCGTCTCGACGACGTGGAGATCGTCGGCGGCATCAACGTGCACCCCACCGAGATCGAGGACCGTCTCATGGAGCACCCGGCCGTGAAGGAGGCGGCGGTGTGCGCGGTGCGGCGCGACGACGGGGTCTCGGTGCTGCGGGCCTTCACGGTCCTGCGGGCGGGTGTCGACGCCGCTGCCGCGCAGGAGGTGCGGCAGGAGCTGCTCGCCACCTGCCGCACGTCGCTGACCTGGTACAAGGTCCCCGAGGACGTCTTCTTCGTGACGTCGCTGCCCCGTAATCACACCGGCAAGCTGCTGCGCCGCACGGTCCGCGCGCAGGCCGCCGGCGGTTCGTTCCGGCCCTGACATCCGCTGCCCCGACCTGTCCGCCGGTTCCTCGTCGGGTCCGGCCTCGTCCCCCTGGAGTGAGAGCGTTGACAACAGCTGACACCGGCACCACCACGGTCACCTTCGACGGTGAGAGCCTCACCACCGACGCGGTCGGCCGTGTCGCGGAACTGGGAGCGCCGGTGGGGGTGTGCCCCGGTGCCGTCGCCAAGGCGCTCAAGAGCCGCGCGATGCTCGAGGAGCTGGCGGAGCAGAACATCCCCATCTACGGCGTGACCACGGGCTACGGCGAGATGATCTACATGCAGATCGACAAGTCGAAAGAGGTCGAACTGCAGACGAACCTGGTGCGCAGCCACAGCGCCGGGGTGGGCCCGCTGTTCGCCGAGGACGAGGCCCGGGCCATCATGGCGGCACGTCTGAACACGCTCGCCAAGGGGCACTCCGCGGTCCGCCCGGAGATCCTGGACCGCCTGGCGCTGTATCTGAACGAGGCGATCACACCGGCGATACCGGAGATCGGTTCGCTCGGCGCCAGCGGTGACCTCGTGCCGCTCTCGCACCTCGCCGGCACGCTCATCGGCGAGGGCCAGGTGCTGCGCGACGGCAAGCGGCGGGAGACCGGCAAGGTCCTGCGCGAACTGGGCATCGCCCCGCTGCGACTGCGCTTCAAGGAGGGCCTGGCGCTGATCAACGGGACCTCCGCCATGACGGGTCTCGGCTCCCTCGTCGTGGAGCGGGCGTTCACCCAGGTCCGCCAGGCGGAGATGGTCTCGGGTCTGCTCAACGACGTACTGCGCGGGTCCAGGAGCCCGTTCCTGGCCGAGGGCCACGACGTCGCCCGGCCGCACGCGGGGCAGATCGACTCGGCGGCCAACATGCGGACCCTGCTCGCGGGCAGCCGTCTGGCCCTGGACCACGCGGACCTGCGCCGCGAGCTGGAGAAGGCCAGGGAAGGCGGCGGTGACGTCCAGCGCACCGACGTGTACCTGCAGAAGGCGTACACGCTGCGCGCCGTGCCGCAGATCCTCGGGGCGGTGCGGGACACCCTCGAACACGCGCGGGGGCGGCTGGAGACCGAACTCAACTCCGCCAACGACAACCCCCTGTTCTTCGAGGGCGAGGAGATCTTCCACGGGGCGAACTTCCACGGCCAGCCCATCGCGTTCGTCATGGACTTCACCACGATCGCGCTCACCCAGCTCGGGGTGCTCGCCGAGCGGCAGGTCAACCGGCTGCTCAACCGGCACCTCAGCTACGGTCTGCCGGAGTTCCTCGTCGCCGCCGACCCGGGCCTGCACTGCGGTTTCGCCGGCGCGAACTACCCGGCGACGGCCCTGGTGGCGGAGAACCGGACCATCGGGCCCGCCAGCACCCAGAGCGTGCCGTCCAACGGCGACAACCAGGACGTCGTCAGCATGGGCCTGATCGCGGCCCGCAACGCCCGGCGGGTGCTGCAGAACAACAACCGCATCCTCGCGGTGGAGTTCCTCGCCGCCGCCCAGGCCGTGGATGTCTCCCGGCGGTACGACGACCTGAGTCCGGCGAGCCGGGTCACGTACGACGCGGTGCGGTCCCTGGTGCCCACCCTGGGCGTGGACCGCTACATGGCCGACGACATCGAGCTGATCGCCGCGGCGCTGTCGCGGGGCGAGTTCCTGCGGTCCCTGAGCCGGGAGGGAATCGCGCTGCGCTGATCCGGCGTACGGCGGTGTGGGGGACGGTGCACGACCGGTGCGCCGTCCCCCACACCGCGTTCGGGGGCCCTTCCCGGGGCCCGGAAACACCGCACGTCCCCTGTTCCGTCCTCTTCGGTGAAAGGCGTTTCCATGACCCAAGTGACACAGCGTCCCACCCTGGACGCCCCGGCCCCGCCGCGGGCCGGCACCTCGCGGACGCCCTCGTTCTTCTTCAACGGCCACGCGCCGCGACGGCGGCTGCTGGTCGCCGTGGTCAGCGCGCTGTTCGGCTTCGCCCTGACGGTGGTGTGGTCGGCGGAGTTCGTCGACAGCACCATCGGCGACAACGTCGCCGACACCCTGCTCGGACACCACGCCAAGGACAGCCCCATCGCCGGCGCCCTGGCCGGTCTGGCCTTCGCCGTGGCGACCGGGGTGGCGGGCACGTTCACCGCGTGCAACGTCGCCGTGTTCAGCGCGCTGGCCCCGCTGGCCGGCGGCCCCTCCTCACCGCGCCGGCGGCTGACCGCCGCGCTGCAGCCGCTGAGCAGACTCGCCCTGGGCGCGATCGTCGTGTCGGCGCTGTACGGGGTGCTCGTCGCGCTGGTCGGCACCGGGATGCCGCAGTTCGACGAGACCCCGTCGGGCGGCGGGCTGTCCGGCCGTCTGATCCAGGCGATGGTGGTGTACGGGCTCATCGGCCTGTGCATGCTGGTGCTCGGGCTCTCCGCGCTGGGGGTGGTGCGGGACCCGCTCGCGCGGCTGTCGCACCGCTTCCCCGGTGCGCCGATGCTGTTCATGGGCGCCCTGATCGGGGCGTTCCTCATCGGGCGTCCGTTCCCGCTGTTCCGGCAGTTGTTCCGGGACGCGGCCGAGAGCGGCAACCCGCTCTACGGGGCGGCGGTGTTCGTGCTCCAGACGCTCGGCAACCTCGCCGTCGTGGCGGTGCTGTTCCTCCTGGTCACCGTCGCCTTCGGGGACCGGTTGAGCCGCTGGCTGACGGCCCGGCCGAGCCGCGCCTCGGCGCTGATGGCGGCGGCGTTCATCGCCGCCGGCGTCTTCATGCTCCTGTACTGGGACCTGCGGATCCTGGCCCGTCGCGACCTGATCTGGTACCCGATGGCCCCCTGGGCGCACTGAGGTCCCGGCGGCACGCGCATGGGCCGGGTGCGCTGGGTGCGCGCCCGGCCCATGCGCACACCCACGACGTCGTCCGGCTCCTGCCGCTGACCGGCGGGCCGGGCTCAGGATGCGGCGACGGCGTCGCCGGAGCCGGCCGTCTCCTCCCGCGCCATGCCGAGGAAACGCCGGATCGCCTCGACCGGCATGTCGAGCCCCTCGGACGCGGACTGCTCGTCGCCGAACACCTGCACGGCCTCGGCGACGGCGCCGGCCAGTTCCACCTCCGCCTTGCGGACCTTCGCCTCGGCCTTGTCCACGGTGTCGACCACCGCCAACTGGCGGCGCTGCTTCTCCTGGAGCCGCTGCTTACGGGAAAGGGTCTTGTCAAAGCTCTGCACGGACATGACCAAGATCATAATCAGTTCACGTGCGCACCCGGCGCCCCCTCGCCCCCGCCCCCGGTTCCGCCGGCGGCTCCTCAGGCGGGCAGCCTCGTGTCGATGACGAAGCCGATCTCGACGACCTGGCCGGGCAGGGTCAGTTCGGTGACGCCCACGACGGTACTGGCCGGGCGGTGGCCGCCGAAGTACGCCAGGTTGCCCTCCGCCGCCGCCGTGGCGTTCCGCCGCAGGTCCACCACGTACAGGGTCTGCGAGACGATCTGGTCGCGGGTGGCGCCGTAGTGGGCCAGGACCTTGTCCATGTTGGCGTGGGTCCGCTCGAGCTGGGCGGCGAAGTCGCCCGCGTGGAGGAACTCGCCCGCGTCGTCGAACGCGAGCTGTCCGGAGACGTGGACCAGCTCGCCGGACCTGATCGCCTGCGCGTAGCCGAAGTCGCTCTCGGCCGGCACGCCGTAGCTGAAGACATCAAGGGTGGTCATGAAGCTCGCCCTTCCCAAACGCTCTCTTGTGGTTACTCGGGAACTGTAGGAGAGTGAGGGCTGACCTGGAAGAACGCACTTTTAAGTGACTGAGGAACCTCATGGTGACCAAGCATCTGCTCGAAGGCCTGCCCGAGGACTCCGACCTGCGGCGCGCGGACTCCCTGGCGCGGGAGATCTTCTCGGACGTCGCCAACAAGTGGGCGCTCCTGATCATCGAGGCGCTCGGCGAGCGCACCCTGCGCTTCAGCGAGCTGCGGGACGAGGTCGAGGGCGTCAGCCACAAGATGCTCACCCAGAACCTGCGCATGCTGGAGCGCAACGGCCTGGTCGACCGGAAGGTGCACCCCACCGTGCCGCCGCGGGTCGAGTACACCCTCACCGAGCCGGGCCGGGCCCTGCGCATCGCGGTCGACGTCATATGCGGCTGGACCCAACAGCACCTCGGTCACATCGAGAGCGCGCGCGGCCGTTTCGACGCCTGACGAGCACTCGGCGGCACCCTCGACGGAGCCGGCCGGGCCTCCTGGGCCCGGTCAACGGCGTCTGCCCCACCCCGGGACGTCCGGGGTGGGGCAGACGCGTGTGCGAGCCCGGTGCTTCGGCGCCGGGAAGGTTCAGACCGCCGCCACCTTCGGCGCCGGCTCCTCCGCGGCCTCGGTCTTGTTCGCGGTCTCGCTCTCGCTCTCGGTCTCGGTCCCGGCTTCGGGCTCCGGCGGGGCCTCCTCCTGGCCGACCGGCGGGATGTGCCGCATCAGGACGACGAAGAAGGCGCCGGCGACGGCGATGAGGGCCGCGCTGACCCCGGCCACCGTGTGCAGGCCGCTGGTGAAGGCCACGCGCACGGGCTCCATCAGGGTCTCGGCGAGCGGTCCGGACAGCCCGTCACTGGCGGCCGCGGCACCGGCGACGCTGTCGCGGGCGGCGTCGGCGGCGCCCGCGGGCACGCCCGCCGGGACGGTGTCGGCGATCTCGTTCCGGTAGACGGCCAGGCCCGCGGTGCCCAGGGTCGCCACCCCGAGGGCGGCTCCGAACTCGTTGCTCATCTGGGACAGGGCCCCGGCCGAACCGGCCTTCTCCACGGGGACGGTGCCCACGACCATGCTCGTGCCCAGCGCCACGATCGGGGCGCCGCAGAAGGAGAACACGGCGAACCCGGCGATCAGCACGGCCGTGCCGGAACCGGCGTCGAGCTGGGTGAAGGTGAGCAGGACGGCGGTCACGCCCGTGATGCCCGCGCCGATGACGTACGCGGGACGGACCTTGCGGGCGATGATCGGGCACACCGCGAAGGAGACGGTGGCCGCGGCCATGCCGGGCAGCATGCCCAAGCCCGCCTCGAACGGGGACATGCCCTGGGCTGCCTGGAAGTACTGGGTCATGAAGAGCATGACCGTACCGCCGATGAGGCTGTAGGCGAGCAGGCTGAGCAGCGCGGCGGTGAACCGGCCGTGGGCGAACAGGGTGACGTCGAGGAGCGGGCTGCTCAGCCGGCGCTGGCGCTGGACGAACAGCACGCCGATGACGAGCCCGGCGGCCAGCACGGCGACGGGCAGGGCCTCCCAGCCGTCGCGGGCGAGTTCCTTGACGCCGTAGATGACCGGAACGGTGCCGCCCAGGCTCAGCAGGACGCTCGCCGGGTCCAGACGGCCGGCCTCGGGGTTCTTGAACTCGGGCAGGACGCGCGGGCCGACGACCAGGGTGAGCACCATCACCGGGACGCCGATCAGGAACAGCGAACCCCACCAGAAGTACTCCAGCATCACGCCGCCGAGCAGCGGGCCGACGATCGCGCCGATGGTGAAGCAGCTCGCCCACAGGCTGATGGCGACCGTGCGCTGTTTGGCGTCCTGGAACATGGTGGTGATGAGGGCCAGGGTGGACGGCGTCAGGCTGGCGCCGGCGATGCCCAGGAGCACGCGCGCGGCGATGAGCATGCCCGGACTGGTGGCGAAGGCCGCCATCAGGGACGCGGCACCGAACGCGGCCGAGCCGATCAGCAGCAGCTTGCGGCGGCCGATGCGGTCACCGAGGGTGCCCATGGTGACCAGGAAACCGGCGACCATGAAGCCGTAGATGTCCATGATCCACAGCTGCTGGTTGGAGTCGGCGCCGAGATCCGCGCTCAGATGCGGCAGCGCCAGGAGCAGTACGAAGACGTCGAGGGCCACGAGGAGGGTCGGCAGAGCGAGGATGCCCAGCCCGATCCACTCCTTCCGCCCGGCTTTGGGAGCACCGCCTGCAGTCATGTGCCTGTTACTTCCCCTCGTCATGGGCCGTGCGCGTGTGGGTGTGGGTATGGATGCGGTGGCGCCCGTGTGCCGCGTGTACCGCGTGCCGTCGGGCCCACCCGCCACCGTCCTCCGGGGCCTGCCACGCCCGCATCTCCCTGTGTGCTGAATCCGGATGCGGAATCCGCGGGTCGCGTGAGGCGACTTGGAAGACGCCCAGGCCGAAGCGGGCCCCGTGACTTCATGGACACAGCAGCCGGAACGCCCGGCTCGCCACGATCCGCAGGGAGTCGAGGTCACCGCCTGCCAGGTGGGCCCGGGCCGCGGCAAGGGGGAGGGCGGTGGCCGGCTGATCTCCTTCTCCTGGCACCGGGACCCGCGTCGACCGCCTTCCGAGGCGCGGTCGGCCCACCCACGTCGGCCCGCTCCCGGTCCCCGATCCGCCACGGCCCTCCCCGTCCGGGCCGCGGTGGCGGGGGCGGGGAGCCGCTTCAGCTCCGCGGGTCGGTACCGAGACGGTGGCCGTGCCGGCGCCGGGCGGGACGGGGTCTGCGCCGTACGGGGCAGGGCTGGACCTCCGGCGCGGGCGCGGCTGCGACAGGAGGTACGGAGGTGGGGGCGGGGGCGGGGGCGGGAGACGCGGGGGTGTCCGGGGAAGCGGGCCGCGGGGCGGCAGACGCCTCCGGCGGACTCCCGGTCCCCGGCAACCCCCCGCTCCCCGGCAGCCCTTCGGCCCCCGGCAGCCCTTCGGCCCCCGGCGGGCCTTTCACACCCGGCAGGCCTTCACCCCCCGGCAACCCCCCGCTCCCCGGCAGCCCTTCGGTCCCCGGCAGACCTTTCACACCCGGTAGCCCCTCGGCCCCCGGCAACCCCCCGCTCCCCGGCAGCCCTTCGGCCCCCGGCGGGCCTTTCACACCCGGCAGGCCTTCACCCCCCGGCAACCCCCCGCTCCCCGGCGGGTCTTCGGCGTCCGGCAGGCCGATGTCGAAGTCGCGCCAGGCCCAGGCCCAGGCGGCGGCCCGCCGGAAGGGCCCGTCGGGGCCGTCGTCGAGGCGGGCGCCGGCCGGGGTGCTCATCGTCCGGCCGTCGTCGGGGAGCCGCCCGCCGCGGTGCGCGTCGGCGCGAGGCCGTAGCGGACGCCGGTCAGCGCCTCCGACAGCTCCCACAGGCGGAGCCGCGCCGAGGCGTCACGTGACGCGCGGCTGGAGGACGCGGGAGCCGGCGCGCCCCGGCTCTCGAACCGTTCGCCGGGGCCGAGGTAGGCCCCTCCCGGCAGGTGGGGGTCGGTGGCGGCGCGCAGCACCGGCAGCATCGCCCGCTCGGGCGGCTGTGCCAGCAGCCGCAGCGCGACCCCGCTCACCGGACGCAGCCACGCGGGCGCCTCCCCCTGCCACAGGGCGGTCGCCGACAGGCCCGGATGCGCGGCGACGGAGAGGGTCTCGGCTCCGCCGCCGGCCAGCCGGTGCTGCAGTTCCCGGGCGAACAGCAGATTCGCCAGCTTCGACCGGCCGTAGGCGCTCAGTGAGCGGTGGCCGGCGCCGTCACGGGCCCCCGGCCCGTCCAGGGCGCCCCGGCCGGCCCGGTGGGCGAGGCTGGCCACCGTCACCACGCGGGAGCCGGGAACCGGGCGCATCAGGTCCAGCAGCAGTCCGGTCAGGGCGAAGTGCCCCAGGTGGTTGACGCCGAAGTGGGGCTCGAAGCCGTCCTCGGTGCGCGGGCGGGCGGGGAACATCACCCCCGCGTTGTTCACCAGCAGGTCGAGCCGCCGGTGCCGGTGCCGCACCTCGTCCGCGGCCCGGCGTACCGAGTCCAGGGAGGCGAGGTCGAGACGGACGACCTCGGTGCTCCCTCCGATGCGGGCCGCGGCCGCCCGGCCGCGTGCGGTGCTGCGGCAGGCCAGGACGACGTGCGCACCGCGTTCGGCGAGTGCCCGGGCCACCTCGAGTCCGAGGCCACCGCTGCCGCCGGTGACCAGTGCCGTTCTGCCGTACTGGCCGGGGACACCGGCCGGGGACCAGTCCATGGGAGCCTCCTCGGGTGGCGGCGCGCGCCGCGGAAGGTCAGGCCGCGGCTCCGTAGCCGTGCCGGACGATGAAGTCCGCCGTGACGTCGTAGTAGGCCGGGTCGGAGGGCGCGTCGGTGGCCAGGCCGCTGACGTAGCGGTTGTACATGCAGAAGGCCGCCGCGATCAGCACCGTGTCGTGCAGGTGGGCGTCGGTGGCGCCCTCGGCGCGGGCGGCGCGGACCGCCTCGTCGGAGACGGGACGGGCGTGTGCCCGCACCTCGGCGGCGACGCGCAGCAGGCTCTTCAGCAGTGCGGAGACCGGGGCGTCCTCCGGGTCGGCGAGGACCGCCCGGACCAGGTCGGCGCCGCCGTCCAGCTGGGCGGCGGCGAACGCGCTGTGGGAACCGGCGCAGAACGGCGTGCTGTTGAGGTGCGAGACGTAGGCGGCGATCAGTTCGCGTTCGCCGCGGGTCAGGGGCGAGTCGCCGCTGCGCAGCAGCGTCTCCGCGAGCTGGTTCAGCGGGGCACCGGTGTCGGGACGCTGGGCCATCAGGCCGCTGATGCCGGGCAGGTCGTTGTCGAGCGTGATGTGCGCCATCGGGACACCCTTCGCTGGGGCGGGCTCGGTCGGTGCCATCGTCGTCAGCGGCCGGGAGGGCGGCCAACTCCGAGGATGCGCAGCCCCGGGGCCCGCGGCGGACGGCCGTCGAAGGTGCGCACGCTCGGAGTTGGCCGGAACCCGTCCCGCTTTCCACGATGGGCACCGGCCGGCCGCCCCGGACAGCGGCGGCCGGACGCCCCTCCCGCAGCGCCCTCCCGGGCCGCCCGACAACTTACGGAGCACCATGCCCGCTTCCACGCCCGCCTCCGTGCCCGCGCACGGGAAGGCCCACCGGCGCTCGGTCGCCGCGACGGTCGTCGGCAATTTCATCGAGTCCTTCGACTGGCTGGCGTACGGGCTGTTCGCGCCGCTGTTCGCCGCCCGGTTCTTCCCCTCCGACAACACCCTGACCTCCGTACTGGGGGTGTTCGCGGTCCTCGGCGCCGGTGTCCTGATGCGGCCGCTCGGCGGTCTGCTGCTGGGCCGGTTCGCCGACCGGCGCGGCAGGAGGCCGGCGCTGATGCTGGCCATCTCCCTCATGGCGGGCGGCTCGTTCCTCATCGGGATCACCCCGACGTACGAGCGGATCGGACTGCTCGCGCCGCTCGTGCTGCTCCTGGCGCGGGCCGCCCAGGGCATCTCGCACGGCGGCGAGTGGCCGGCCGCGGCCACCTACCTGATGGAGGTCGCTCCGGAGCGGCGCAAGTGCACGTACGGCAGCCTGTTCTCGCTGACCACCTGCGCCGGCGCGTTCACCGCCTCCCTGCTGGGCGGCGTGCTGACCGCCGCGATCGGTTCCGAGGCCATGGCGGCGTGGGGGTGGCGGGTGCCGTTCCTGGTCGGCGGCGTCCTCGGCCTGGTGCTGCTGGTGCTGCGCGCCCGGCTGGCCGAGACCGACGTGTTCCGCCGCGAGGTGAGCAGCCGGGCGGGCCGCGGCTCGGTGCGCCGGGTCCTGGGCGCCCACCGGCGCCAGGTCCTGCTCGCCGTGCTGTTCGTGGCCGGTACGGGCACCGTCGGCGGTACCTGGACCGCGGTCGTCCCCGCGCTGGGCGGGCGGATGGCCGAGCCCGGCACGATGATGTGGGTCGCCGTGACCGTCACCGCGTTCCTCATGGTGGTCAACGTCCCGCTCGGTCTGCTCGCGGACCGGATCGGGGCCGCCCGCTTCCTCGCCGCGGCGAGCGTGGTGTTCGCGGTGGCGGGTTCCTGGTCGTACCTGACCATGCGGGGCACCTTCACCAGTCTGCTGCTCGCCTACGGCTCCGGCGTGCTCTACCTGACGTGCGCGACCACGGTGCTGCCCAAGCTCCTGACGGAGATCTTCCCGCCGCAGGTGCGCGCCCTGGGGATCGGGCTGCCCAACGCCGTGACCAGTGCGGTGCTCGGTGCCGTCATGCCGGTGTCGGCCACGTTCGCAGCCGAGCGGGACGCCTCCGGCTGGTTCATCGCCGCGGTGATGGCGGCCGTGCTGCTGTCGCTGCCGGCGGCGGTGCTCTCCCGCCGCCCGGACGCCGCCCGCCCCGTGCTGGACCGGGCCGGGCTCACGCTCACCAGGTGAAGTGAAGAGAGGGGATCAGAGCTCGGGTTCGCGGTGGAAGTAGGTCACCGCCCGTTCACCGCGGACCCCGAGGTCCCGGCGCAGGGCGTCGGGGTCGAGGAGCTGGGCCGTGTCGACGGCGACGAGGGCCTGTGCGCACCCGCGCCGGCGCAGTTCCGTGAGGGCCGCCGCCACCAGGGCGAGACCCACGCCGATCCCGCGCAGGGCGGGGGCGACGGTGGCCTCCAGGACGCGGCCCCGGTCGCTCCCCGCGTGCGCCAGGACGTGCCCGGCGGGGTGGCCGCCCACCTCCAGGAGCAGCGCGAACCCGGAGAACTCGCCCAGCCGCCGGATCCGGGCCCGGAAGAGGGCGGGGTCGTACGTCTTGGGGACCCGGGAACGGCTGCGCAGGTGCAGGCCGTGCAGCACCTCGGCGTCCTGGTCCGGCACGGCCGGCCGGATGTGCCCGGCCGGGGGCAGGTCCGCCGACGGCGCCCCGTGCGACAGGTCGACGTCGTACTGGGTGAGCGTGGCACCGCGTACGAAGCCGGTCTCCTCCAGGACGCGGGGCAGCACCGGGTCGCCTTCGAGGATCCCGCCGACGTCCAGGCCCAGCGGGGTGCCCCCGGCCAGTCCGAGCGCGTCCGTGCGGTCCAGCAGGTGCAGGATCAGGAAGCGGGCCGCCGGGGCGCTGCGCGGGCCGGGCGGGACCGTGAGGGCCGCCTCGGCGGCGGTGCCGCCGCCGAGAGCCAGTGACGCCCAGGCCAGCAGTTCGTCGCCGGGGCCGGTCAGGCACCAGCTGTTGTCCGCGTAGTGGGGGTGCGAGAGCGCCAGCCGGATGTCCTCGTGGGTGCACGCGGCCGTGCCCGTACTTCCTTCCTCGTACGCCCTGACCAGTCGCACCAGCGTGTCCACGGAGACGTCCGCGGAGCGCCTGAGGACGAATTCTCCCGGCACGGTCATGGAAATTCGTGCCCCTTCCTGGGGGGTCGGTCGTGGGTCGGCGAGTCATCGCCCGGGGCGGTCGGCGACGGGTGGGCGGCGCGGACGGGAGGGCCGGGGGCGCGGCGGCGCCCCTTCCCGGTCGCGGAGCCGGCGGAAACGGGGTCGCCGGACACACCGGGGGCCATGCGGAGTCGTCAGCGTCTGCGTCGTCCGGTCCGGGCGGGCAGCGATCCGATGGAGAGCCGGACCGTGCCGGGCGCTCGGCCGGGTAAGAAGCCGGGGCGGCGGCGCGGACGCCGCGCGGCGCGGGGCCGCGCGGAGGCCGTCACGGGACGGGGCCGCGCGGAAGCCGTCACGGGACAGGACCGCGCGGAAGCCGTCACGGGACAGGACCGCGCGGAAGCCCTCACGGGACAGGACCGCGCGGAAGCCCTCACGGGACAGGACCGCGCGGAAGCCCTCACGGGACAGGACCGCGCGGGGGTCGCCGCGGGGCGGCGCGGGGCGCCGGCACGGCGTCCGTCGAACGCCATGGCACCTCACCGCCCTTCGCTCCGGCCAACTCCCTTCGGCGTAGTCGGATGCTACTTGGCGAAGTGGTTCCGGATGTTCTTCCAGATTGCTCTCTGCCTCCGTGACGTGCGGGAATTCTCCCCGTCTGCCGGGCGGACGCCGTTCGGGGGCACCGTGTCCGCCGTGGCGGGGGCGCCCGCCGGGTGAAGAAACGATTTGCTCGGACACCCCCACGGGCACCGGGCCGCCGGCCCGCCTACCGCGGTTCACGCCGGACCGGACCGGCCGCGCCGGGGGCGACGTCCCCGGCGAACACACCGTGCGGGTCGACGCGGGCCCGCACCCGGCCGACGGCGGCCGCGCGGTCCCGGTCGAGGTGGCGCTGCGGACGCCCGTACCCCTCGACCAGGGACGGCACGGTGCTCCCCGTGTCCCAGGGTGCGAGCGCCTCCCGCACGGTGGCGCAGTGGTCGTGCAGGGCCTGGACGGTGACCGGCCCGAAGGGCGGGCCGGACCCCATGTACGCGTAGGCCGCGTCCACCCCGGACAGCGCGCCGCCCTCCGGGTGGGCCTCGGCGAACGCCCCGCCGAGCTGGCGCAGCGTGGCCACGGCCAGCGGGGAGCCCGACCCTTCGCCGACGGCGTCCAGGAAGGCCGCGGCGCCGGCGTCGTCCAGCTCGCGCAGCAGCAGGTGGTCGCCGATGAAGGGGACCGGTTCCGCGGGGTCCATGTGGGCGTCCAGCACCCCGGCGGGTCCGGTCGGCGCCCAGGTGTCCAGCAGCGGCTCGGCGATGTCGCGCAGCGGGCCGAGGAGCCCCGCCGCCGTCTCGTGGGCCGTCGCGGTGTCCTCCGCGCGGCGCGCGAGGACGGCGCCGTCGACGCAGAGCACCGGGCCGGCGGCGAGCTGCGGCGGGACGCCGGGGACCGGGGGCAGGTTCATGATGCGCAGGGAGGTGGTGGCCTCGCGCGGCGCGTGGCGTGACCAGGTGCGCCAGCGGTCCAGCAGCGGGCGGGCGTGGGCGGCGGACCAGTAGCTCGCGCCGGTGACCACCCCGGCGAGGGGGAACAGCTCGATCTCGACGCCGGTGACGACGCCGAACCCGCCGCCTCCGCCGCGCAGCGCCCAGAACAGCTCGGGTTCGTTCCCGGCGTCGGCGCGCACCGACTCCCCGTCGGCGGTGACCAGTTCGACGGCGCGGACGGTGTTGACGGCGAGTCCTGTACTGCGGCCGTAGAAGCTGACGCCGCCGCCGAGCAGGTAGCCGACGACGCCGACGCCCTCGGCCGAGCCGTGCGCGGCGGCGAGCCCGTACGGGGCCGCCGCGCGGACGACCTCGCCCCAGGTGGTGCCGGCCGGGACGCGGGCGGTGCGGCGGACGGGGTCGATCTCGACGCCGCCCTCGAGTTCGGTGCGGATGAGCAGGGCGCCGTCGGCGGGCCGTACGGCGCCGGAGGCGTGCCCGGTGCTGTGCACGCGCACCGGCAGGGCGGCCCGGACCGCGGTGCGCACGGCGGCCCGTACCTGGCCGGGGGTGCGCGCGGTGACGGCGGCGGCCGGGCGGGGCGGGGCGGCGAGGTTGAACGCGGCGGTGGCCCGCTCGTACTCCGGGCTCCCGGGCCGGGCGAGGGCCGCCTCCCGGACGTCGGAGAGGGACATGGACGGATTCCTTCCGTAGCGGGCTTCCGTATCGGCGGCCGGGCGGGGCCGACCGGTCGTCAGGCCTCTTTGACGGCGGTGAGGAACACGAAGGTGCCCGGCCCGCTCTCCTCGCGGACCGTCAGGCCCGCCTCGGCCAGCCAGCGCCTGAGGTCCTCCGGGTCGAACAGCCGCAGTCCGCCCTCGTGCTGCGGGAAGCGGTGGGCCGACTGGAAGTAGCGGTAGACGGGGTCCTCGGAACGGCGGAACGTCATCGCGGTGAAGGTGCCGCCGGGCCGCAGGATCCGGCCGGCCTCGGCGATGGCGGCCGGCGCCTCGTCGTAGAAGGCCTGCAGGGCGTTCCAGCACACGACCGCGCCGACGGAGGCGTCGGCGAAGGGCAGGTCGGCGGCGCCGGCCAGCACGGCGGGCACGTCGGGCAGCCGGCCGCGCAGCACGTTGAGCATGGGCAGCGAGCTGTCGACCGCGACGAGGCGGTCGGCGCCGACGGCCTCGGCGATCACGGTGGTCCACCGGCCGGCGCCGGCGGCGAGGTCGACGACGGGACCGTCGACGGGGATCACGTGCTCGGCGATGTAGCGGTCCTCGTCGGCGGGGGTGACGGCACCGCCCCAGTTGGAGCCGGCGACCCGGAGGAACGAGGGGCGGGCCACGGCCTCGTAGAACAGGCCCATGCTGGGCACCTGGGACAGCTTCTCCAGGAAGTCGTCCACGCCCGCCTCCTCGCCGACGGGGGCGGTCAGGTCGAGGATGCCGCCCGCGGCCGGATAGTCCGCGGCGCAGCCGGTGCAGGTGAAGCGCCCGTCGCCCGGCTCGAGTTCCTTGTGGCAGGCGGGGCAGCGCAGCACGGCGGTGTGCGCGGCGATCAGTTCGGGTCCCGCGGCGGGGGCGGTGGCACGGGCCCGGTCGGGGACGGCGGCGGCCGGGGCGTCGGCCGGGTCGCCGTGACACACCGCCCAGTAGGCGCGGGCCCCGGTGCAGCCGAGGACCGTGCGGGTGTCGTTGTCCCAGGCGGCCAGGAGCTGCTGCGGGCTCAGGGCCTTCACCCAGCTCTGGTCGAAGGCGACCTCGTCCTCGTTGAGGGTCCACACGGACGGGGAGGGCCACACCCGGCCCAGTCCGGGCCGGCCGGGGTCGAGTTCGCTCAGGGCGCGGTCGAGGCGGGAGAGGTCGGCAGGGTCCAGTTCCAGGCCGGAGACGGCGGCGAGGATCTCGTCCCGGTCGGCCGGGAAGTGCGACAGCAGGTAGAGCAGGGCGAGGGTCGGCGGGGTGCCGAGGCCCTCGGTGCGCAGCAGCTCCAGGTACGTGTCCAGGTGGACGCGGACCGCGCGGGCCACCGGCCCGGCGACGGTGGGGTGTTCGGACTCGGCGAGCAGACCGAGCAGGATCGCCAGGTGCCCGAGGCGCCCGTCGTCGGCCCGCTCGAGCGCGGCGGCCAGGGCGGGTACGGCGTCGAGGGCCGACGCGGTGGGTTCGCCGTCGTCCCACACCGCCTCGACCAGCGTGCGGTAGCGGTGCTCCGCCTGTTCCGGCGCGGCGTTCACGAAGGCGTCGATCAGGGCGTCGGTGGCGTGGGTGGTGGCTGCGTTCACGGGGCGTCCTTCCTGCATCGGTGCGGCGTCACCGGCATCACCCGGCTCCCTGCGTGACCGGCGCGCTGACCTGCGGCGAAAGGGGCCGGTCGTGGGGATGCTGCCAGCGCCGCCCGCGCCGCCGCATCTTCTGGACTGCCCTCCTTCCGACACCCACGGGCCCCCCGGACCGCACCCACGGAACGAACGCCGCCGACGCATCCCCCGAGGAACAGCCAGGGCACTCCGCGATGGCAGCGACGGAGAGCGAGAGGAGAGCGAGAGAAGAACGATGGGAGCGAATCTCCAGGCAGAACAGCCACAAGTGGCGTTGTCGCCTGGAGATTCGCTCCCATCAACACCCTGTGACGGGATGGCGGGGTACGCCGACAGGGCCCGCGGGGCGTCGGGGGTCACGGAGCAATCGACAAGATGCGGGGCCGTTCCGGGGCGGCGCACGATACGGCTGGACGCACGTGTTTCGGGATCCGTCCCGCCGGGCGAGCCCTGTGACCTCCTTCAGCGAGCCGCGGCCTTCACGCGCGGACCGACTCTCCTCGGAGCGCTTCATGCATCCCTTCCGTATCGACATCCCGCAGGACCAGCTCGACGACCTGCGCCGACGGCTGGAGGCGACCCGCTGGCCCGACGAACTGCCCGAGGTCGGCTGGAGCCGCGGGGTGCCGCTCGGTTATCTGAAGGAGCTCGCCGAGTACTGGCGCACGTCGTTCGACTGGCGTGCGGCCGAGGCCCGCCTGAACGCGCACCCGCAGTTCGTCACCGAGATCGACGGCGCCCCCGTGCACTTCCTGCACATCACCTCGCCCGAGCCGGACGCGACGCCGCTGCTGCTCACGCACGGCTGGCCGGGTTCCGTCGCCGAGTTCCTCGACGTGATCGGCCCGCTGTCCGACCCGAGGTCCCACGGCGGCGATCCGGCGCAGGCGTTCCACCTGGTCATCCCGTCGATCCCGGGCTACGGGTTCTCCCGTCCGCTGCCGGAGAAGGGCTGGGACACGGGCCGTATCGCCCGCGCCTGGGCCACGCTGATGGAGCGCCTGGGATACGACCGGTACCTGGCGCAGGGCGGTGACGCCGGCGCGGTGATCTCCCTGGAGCTCGGGCGGATCGACCCCGAGCACGTCATCGGCGTTCACGTGAACATGCTGATGACCTTCCCCTCGGGCGATCCGGCCGAGCTCGCCGGGCTCGGCCCGGCCGACCAGGCCCGCCTGGGCAAGCTGGCCCGCTTCGACGCGGAGCTGTCGGGCTACATGAAGGTCCAGCAGACCCGCCCGCAGACGCTGGCCTACGCGCTGACCGACTCGCCGGTGGGCCAGCTGGCCTGGATCGTGGAGAGGTTCCTGGACTGGACCTCGGCCGAGCAGCGGCCCGAGGAGGCGGTCGACCGCGACCTGCTGCTGACCGTCGTCTCCATCTACTGGCTGACGGCCACGGCCGGTTCGTCGGCCCAGTTCTACTTCGAGGGCGCCGAGGGGGTGCGGGCCGCCGCCTCCGGCGCGGTCCCGCCGCCGCTGACGGTGCCGGTGGGCGTCGCCGTCTTCCCCGACGACATCTTCGTGCCCATCCGGAGCCTCGCCGAGCGCGATCTGCCCCACCTCACGCACTGGACCGAGTTCGAACACGGCGGGCACTTCGCCGCGATGGAACAGCCGGCCGCCCTGACCGGCGACATCCGCGCCTTCGCCCGTTCCCTCACCTCCGCCACCACCACTGCCACCGCCGCCTGAGCCGACACCCGTTCAGACAGAGAAGAGGCCGTACATGACCACCCCGACCGTGATCGACGTCTGGCTGGGCGACCTGACCTTCCCCGGCTACATGGACCGGCTGCACCGGCTGGGCGCCGAGTTCGAGAAGGCCCACCCCGAGTACCGGATCAACATCGAGGGCCGGGACTTCCGCAACCTGTCGAAGGAGATCGCCGAGGCCGCCGACGCGGGCCGCCCGCCGGCGATCGGCGAGTTCTACTTCGCCGTCACCCAGGCCGCGTACGACATGCGGACGAAGGACGGCGAGCCGCTGTTCACCTCGGTGCAGCGGGCGATCGCCGGCCGCACCGAGATCCTCGGCGAGCCGGTCGTCGTCGACGACCTCCTGCCGGCCGTGCGCGAGCACTACTCCCGCGACGGCGACCTGGTCTCGATGCCCGCCGTGGTGACGGCGATGCTGATCTACGGCAACCAGGACCTGCTGCGCGCCGCCGGCGTCGAGCGGCTGCCCACCACCTGGGAGGAGCTGGAGGCGGCCTGCGAGGCGGTCGCGGCGCTCCCGGACGGCCCGAGCCACGCGGTGACCTGGGCCAACCACGGCCTGTTCTTCCAGCAGGCGCTCGCCGTCCAGGGCGGCCACCTGGCCGACCACGACAACGGCCGCTCGGGCCGGGCCTCCCGCCTGGACCTGTCGTCCAAGGAGATGCTCACCTTCGTCGAGTACTGGCAGCGGCTGCACCAGGAGGGCCACTACCTGTACACCGGCAAGATCCCGGACTGGGAGGGCAACCTCAAGGCCTTCGCCGACCAGGACGTGGCGCTGCGCATCACCTCGTCCAACGACCTCAACTACATGGCCCAGGCGGCCGAGCACGCCGGGTTCGGCATGACGGTCGGCCGCTTCCCCGGCCGGGCGGGCGAGCCGTACGGCGGGAACATCATCGCCGGCACCTCGCTGTGGCTGACCGCCGGTCTCGACGAGGTGACGCAGGACGGCGCGCTGGCGTTCATGCAGTTCCTGAACAACCCGCGCAACGCGGCGGACCGCCACATCGCGAGCAGCTTCGTGCCGGTGACCCGCTCCTCGTACCGGCTGCTGGAGGACGAGGGCTGGTTCGAGGCGAACCCCTTCCACCGGCTGGCCAGCGCCCAGCTCGGCAGCTACACCGAGGGCGAGGGCGTGCCGCCGTGCCGGGGCGCGCTGTTCGGTGACTTCGCCGGCGCGCAGGACGTGATGACCCGCGCGATGGGCGACGTCCTGCTGCAGGGCGCGGACCCGGCGTCCCGGTTCGCCGAGGCGACCGCGGAGGCGCAGGAGCTGCTCGACGCCTACGAGCGTGACCGCGCCGACAACGGCGTGCGCAGCCCCGAGAGCCTCCGCGTGGAGTACTTCACCGGCGCCGAGGCCTATACGGGCGCCCAGCTGGAGAACGCGGTGCGCGGCAGCAACGGCTGACGCCGGACACGTCGAAGGGGCGCCCCCACTCGGGGGCGCCCCTTCGGTGTGCCGTCAGGCCACCAGGGTGCGGGCGGGCTCGCGGTAGTAGTCGAAGTCGACGGCCTGGCCGTCGAGGGCCAGGCGCAGTTCGGCCAGGCAGGCCCGTACCGAGGCGAGGACCGCGGGCACCTGGACGGTGTCCGCGAGGTGGGTCAGGGTGCGGTAGCTCTCGATGAGGTGGAGCTCCTGCTCAGCCGTGAGGGGTGAGGACGCGTTCGTCATGGAGTCGTGCCGCCTTCCATTGTGATCGGGGCAGGCTGCCTGCGGGGGCGAGCTCCACCACGGGTCGGATGCCGATCTCGCGCTTGAACTCCTCCGCGATACGGCCGCACAGCGCGTCGGCGGCCGGGCCGGCGAGTTCGCCCGCGTCCACCTTGACGTGGACGGTGTCGAGCCCGCGTACGGTGCGGAGGGACGACTGGAACTCGTTGACCTCGTCGAAGGAGCGGACGACGTCCTCGATCATCACCGGGGTGACGGACACCCCGCGGATCTTGCGCATGTCGTCGACGCGCCGCAGGATGCCGCCGTCGTAGAAGTCCCAGGTGCGGCCGCAGCCGCACTCGGTGTGCGGGCGCCTGACGACGATGTCCTCGGTCCAGTGGCGGAAGAGCTGGACGCCCTCGCGGGAGAGACCCGTGGTGACGCGGACGCCCTCCTCGCCGTAGCCGACGGGCTGCTTCGTCTCGGGGTGGAGCACCTCGTCGTAGCAGGACTGTTCGTTGATGTGGCAGGCGTTGCGCCGTGAGGGGCACTCGAACATGAAGACGCCGCCGAACTCGGTGGTGCCGGCCGCGTTGAAGACGCGGGCGCCGAAGGCCTCCTCGATGGTGCGGGTGGTGAAGTCGGAGCGCGGCTCGGCCCCGGCGAGGATGATCCGTACGTTCGCCTCGCGGGCGAGGTCGACGCCCATCTCGCGGGCCGTCTCGATCAGCCGCATGGCGTAGCTGGGGGTCAGGCCGAGGACCTCGATCCGCTGCTCCACCAGCAGGCGGACGCGGGTGCGGGAGTCGAGGCCGCCGGAGGGGAAGACCGTGCAGCCCATGCGCTCCAGCGCGTAGTGCATGCCCCAGAAGCCGGCGAGCAGGCCGTAGCCGAAGCACACCATGCCCTTGTGGTGCGGGCGCACCCCGTTGGCGTACAGGGCGGTGCAGAAGGTGTCCACGCACCACGCCCAGTCCCGCTCGGTGTCGAAGGTGCGCACCGGCGGGTTGCCGCTGGTGCCGCTCGTCTGGTGGTGGCGCACGCCCAGCGACGGGTCGAGCGAGGGCCAGGTGCCGTACGGCGGTGCCTGTTCCTCGGCGGCGAGCAGGTCCGCCTTGTACAGCAGCGGCATCCGGGCGGTGTAGTCGGCGAGCGAGGTGATGTCCTCGGGTATGCGGGCGTTCCAGAACGGTGAGGAACGCCGGGCGTGGTCGAGGGCGCGGCTGAGGCGCCGCCACCGCCAGGACTCCAGCTGTTCGCGCGGCATGGTCTCCGCTGTGCTGTTCCAGTAGTCCACGTATGTCTCCCCATATACGCCCGGCGGTCGGTGACACCGGGAATCCTGACGCCCGCCGGCCCGGCGGCGCATCTTTGCGCGTGCGGTCCGTGGGCTCACGCCGGGCGGCGGTTATCACGGCGTGATGATCCGGTGAGGGCCGGCCGCCTCAGGCAGCCGTGACGGTGACTGCCCGGGTGGTGAACTCCCGTACGGAGCTCAGGTAGTTGGTGATGATGTCCATGCCGTGGTCGGTGCGGAAGCTCTCGGGGTGGAACTGGACCGACTCCACGGGCAGGGTGCGGTGGCGCAGCCCCATCACATAGCCGTCGTCCGCCGAGCGGGCGGTGACCTCCAGGCAGTCCGGGACGCTCTCCTCGGGCACGACGAGGGAGTGGTAGCGGGTCGCCTCGAACCGGTCGGGCAGGCCGGTGAACAGGCCGCGTCCGTCGTGGCGGATCCGGCTGGTCTTGCCGTGCACGAGGTGCTCGGCGGGCACCACGCTCGCGCCGTGGGCGCGGCCGATGGCCTGGTGGCCCAGGCACACCCCGAGCAGCGGCAGCCGCCCGGCGAAGGCCCGTACGAGTTCCACGTGCCCCGACTCGTCCGGGTGCCCGGGGCCGGGGCCGAGGAGGATGCCGTCCAGCCCCATGGCGGGCACGTCGGCCGGGGTGAGCGCGTTGGAGCGGACCATGAGGGGGACGGCGCCCGCCGACATCAGGTACTGGCGCAGGATGTCGACGAAGCTGTCGAACGCGTCGACCACCAGGATCCGCGGGGGCGGACCGGAGGCGGGCCGGACGGTGAACATCCGGGTCACAGCAGTTCCTTTCCGGTGACCGCCCAGTGTGCGGCGCTCATCTTGGCCAGCGTCTCGCGCCATTCGGCACGGGGATCGGAGTCGGCGACGATGCCCGCGGAGGCGCGGGTGCGGTACACGCCGTCGCGGTGGAACAGGGTGCGGATACACAGGGCGAGGTTGGTGTAGCCGCCGACGTCGAGGACGCCGAGGGCGCCCGCGTACAGGCCGCGGCGGCTGCGCTCGACGGACTCGATGATCTCCATGGCCCGGATCCGGGGGGTGCCGGTCATGGTGCCGGCGGGGAAGAGGGCGGCGATCGTGTCGAAGGCGTCCTTGTCCGGTTCGGCCTCCCCCAGCACGGTGGACACCAGGTGCAGTACGTGCGAGTAGCGTTCGACGGTGAGCCGGTCGGGCACCTGGAGGGTGTCGGCGCGGCAGATCCGGCCGATGTCGTTGCGGCACAGGTCGACGAGCATGGTGTGCTCGGCGATCTCCTTGGGGTCGGAGGACAGCCGCCGGGCGCCGGCCTCGTCGTCCCCGGTGCGCGGCAGCGTGCCGGCGATGGGCCGCATGGTGACGGTGCCGTCCTCGATCCGCACGAACAGTTCGGGGCTCGCGCCGATGACGCACTGGCCCGCCAGGCTCGCGAGGTACATGTACGGCGAGGCGTTGCGCCGGCGCAGCCGCTGGTAGACGTCGGCCGGGCGGGCCGGGGAGCGGATGGTCAGCTCGTGCCCGATCTGCACCTGGTAGATGTCGCCGGCCGCGATGTGCTTCAGGCAGCGTTCGACGTCGGCGGCGAACAGGTCGGGCTCGCTGTCGTCGGTGACGACGGATGCGGGGAAGGTGTCGGCGGCCGGCTCGGGATGGGTCTGTTCGGCCCGCGCGAGCAGGCCGAGGACGCCGCCCTGGTCGAGGGGTTCCCAGTGCGCGGACTCGTGCAGCAGCAGCTCGGCACCGCCGCCCTCCAGGTCGGCGACGACGCAGCCCTGGTGCAGGACGAGGTGGACGTCGGGCAGGTCGGGGCGCTCCTCGATGAGGTGCGGGAGGTCCTCGACGTAGCGGACGGCGTCGTAACCGAAGTAGGCGAGGAAGCCGAAGCGGAAGCGGGTGGCCGAGCCCTCGGCGTCGAACATCCGCTGGGCGGTGCGCAGCAGCGCCCACAGGTCCTTGAAGGAGCGCAGCCGCACGGTGGCGTGCCCCGCGCCGTCGGCCTCCTGGGCCCCGTCGTGTGCGAGCAGCGGCCGGGCGCGTTCCAGCAGCAGCCGTACGAGGCCGGGGCGGCCCGCGACGCGCACCGTCCCGTCGGTGACGGACAGCGACAGCAGGGTGCCGAAGCCGGCGAACTGGTAGCGGCGGTCGCGCAGCGGGCCGGCGGCGGACTCCAGGAGGTACACCTGGTCGGGCCCGAAGCGTTCGGCGAGGGCGCGGTAGGCGGGGAGCATCGCCGGCTGGGGCAGGGCCCGCGCGTGTGTCGTCACGCGGACCGGGGCGGGCGCCGGGTGCGGATCGGTCATGGCAGGTCCTTACGGTTCACGTGGTGATCGCGTAGCGGTGCGCGACCTGTCGGGCGGTGCGCGCCGCGCCGTCGGGCCCGGTACGGCGGTCCAGGACCCGGGCCGCCTTCCAGCTGACGAACGAACCGGTGTGGGTCACGGGGTCGATGTCGGTGTCGACCACGACGGTGCTGTGCGCGCCGGTGCGTTCGCGCAGCCGGGCGGTGACGGCCGCGGCGACCCGGTCGGGCCGGGCGGTGCCGGGGAGGAGGTCCATGCGGACGGTGACCCGGTCGCCGCCGTCCGGTGCGCTGTCGACGACGACCTGGTAGCCCAGGCAGCCGCGGACGTCGGTGAGCACCGCCGCCTCCAGTTCGGCCGGCCACAGCAGGCCGTCGCCGAGCGGGATGCGGTCGCCGGCGCGTCCGACGACCTCGACGACCGGGCCGGGCAGGGCGGAGCCGGGCGGTGCGGGGGTGAGCCGGACCAGGTCCCCGGTGCGGTAGCGGATCAGCGGCTTGATGCCGTCGACCAGCATGGTCAGCACCAGTTCGCCGGTGCCGTACGGGCCGAGCGGGGCGCCGGTGTCCGGGTCCACCAGTTCGGCCAGGTAGTTGGGCGAGGACAGGTGCAGGGCGCCGCTGTCGGCGCCGGAGGCGATGCACAGGGCCTCCTGAGAGCCGTACAGGGCGGGCCGTACGACGGCCTGCGGCCAGACGGTGGAGACGTTCGCCGCGAACTGCGGGGTGCAGATCTCGCCGAGGACGAGGAACAGCTTCACCGGCAGCGCGGCCGGGTCGTAGCCGTGGTGCAGGGCGGCCTTGGCCAGGCTCAGGCACAGCGCGGGCGCGCACACGACGACCTCGACGCCGAGTTCCTCGATGAGGCGCAGCGCCTTCTTGAAGCCGACGCGCGGGGACTCGGGCCAGATCTTGACGTGGCAGAGGTCGAGGGTGGCGGCCACGTCGGTGAACACGTCGCCGAACGCGTACAGTTCGGACGGCCCCATGAGGCCGACGACGGGCTTGCGGTCGCCGAAGCGGGTGCGCAGCAGGTGGCGCCAGGACTGCTCCACGGCGGTGTTGGAGGCGGCGATGTCGCGGACGCCGCGCGGGCAGGGGGTGGCGGCCCCGGTGGTGCCGTTGGTCTCGTAGTAGATCCGCGCGTCGGCGAGCGGACCGGACAGGACGTCGTACATCTCGCGGCGCAGGTCGTCCTTGGTGGTGAAGGGCAGCGTCGTGAGCGTGGCGGGGGTGACGGCCTCGATGTCCACGCCGGCCAGGTGGCGGCGGTAGAACGGGGAGCGTGCGGTGACGTGCCGCAGTACGGCGGTCAGCCGCTCGGCGTGCCAGTCGGCCAGCGCCCGCTCGGTGAGGGTGCCGTCGTGGAAGGAGTCGCTGATCCGGCGGTGGGCGGCGAGGAAGGCGTCGGTGCGCTCGGTGGTCACGGCCGGGCCTGCGCGGAGAGGGCGGGCTCGGGGGCGAGTTCGGGAGTGGTTTCGGGGGTGTCCTCGAACTCGGCGGCGTTCAGGGCGAGTCCCACGCGTTCGTTGGCCTCGCCGGTGTGGATCGGGCCGTCCTGCCCGGTGAGCCTGCGGTGCTCGGCCAGCAGCTCCATCATGTCGATCATCCGGTCCACGAGCCGGGAGACGTTGGTCAGTCCCTCGTCGTCCTTCAGCGCGTCGCCGCGGTGCAGGGCGTGCACGGTGGCCGGGAAGCCGCTGCCCACCACGATCATCCGGTTGAGCAGGGCGTTGACGGTGAGCTGCGCCCACACCTCGCCGCCGCTGTAGCGGCGGGCGACGGAGACGACTCCGGCGACCTTGTTGGTCAGCGGCCGGTCGAAGCGCAGGTGGCCGACCCCGGCCCGCTCGATGAAGGTCTGCATGAGGCTGGCGGTGCCGAAGCCGTGGACCGGCGCGGCGAAGACGATGCCGTCCGCCTCGATCATCCTGGCCACCACGTCGGCGACGCCGTCCTCCACCGCGCAGGGGACCGTACGGGTGTTGCAGTCGCCGCACGGACCGCAGCGGTCCATGCGGACGGAGCGCAGATCGACCGTCTCGAACTCGACCCCGCGCCGCGCCGCGACCCCGGCGGCGTACCGCAGGACGTCGGCGGTGTTGCCGTCACGCTCCGATCCGTTGATCGCCAGGATCCTGAGTGGTGCTGTCACGAGATGACTCCTTCGCATGCGAGGATTCGGCGGTTCCGGCGCAGTCGGCGGTGGGCCGCCGGAGAGCAGGGCGCGGATGGCGGAGGGCTCGGCTTCGCCAAGTCGTCGTAGGGAGCCTGCCGACTTACCTGAATCGTCACGTCTGCGGACGTGAGGGCGCATCTCTCTAAATGCTGTGCGAAAATCCCGGCCCCGCGGGCCCGCGGGAGGGGCGACGGCGCAGGTCAGGCGCCGAGCACGAGGGGGTACGTGTCGAGTCCGCGGACGACCCACCGGTCGCGGTAGACGGGGGCGGCGGCGGCCGTCAGGCGCGGGAAGCGGCGCAGCAGCCGGGGCAGGGCGATCCGTGCCTCCAGGCGGGCGAGGGGGGCGCCGAGGCAGTAGTGGGGGCCCGCGCCGAAGCTCAGGGGCCCCGGGGCGCCGCCACGTGCGGGGTCGAAGCGGTCCGGCGCGGTGAAGCGGCGCGGGTCGCGGTTGGCGGCGGCCAGGATCAGGGTGAGCCGGGTGCCGCGCGGGACGGCGGTGCCGAGCAGCTCGGTGTCCTTCGCGGCCCAGCGGCTGGTGACGTGGACGGGCGGCTCGTAGCGCAGGATCTCCTCGACGTAGGCGTCGGCGAAGTCCGCGTCGTCGCACAGCCTCCGCGCGTACGGGGCGTGGTCCAGGGCGATCATCAGGCCGTGGCCGATGAGGAAGCTGGTGGTCTCGAAGCCGGCGGTGAGCAGCACCATGAGGTTGCCCATCAGCTCCTCGTGGCCGAGCCGCTCCGGGTCGTCGTCGTGGGTCGCGACGAGGAGGGTGAGGAGGTCGTCGGCGGGCTTTCGGCGGCGCTCTTCGGCGAGCCGGCCGAAGTAGCCGGCGAGGGCGTCCATCGCGGCGTCGGCCCGGTTCAGGGCCGTGGGGTCGGAGAGGCCGTCGGTGGACACGGCGATGGTGGAGGCCATCTCCCGGAACCAGACCTGGTCCTCCTCGGGGAAGCCGAGCAGGGCGCCGATGACGGCGATGGGCAGCCGGGAGGCGAACTCGGCGATGACGTCGACGGGGCTGCCGCCGGCGCCGAGGCGGGCCATGCGGTCCAGCAGGCGGTCGGCCATCTCCTCGACGACCGAGGCGAGTTCGCGCACCCGGGGCGGGGTGAAGGCGAAGGCGGCCAGGGACCTCAGACGGGTGTGGTCGGACCCGTTGCTGTAGAGCATCGAGCTGGTGAAGGCGCGCAGGGAGGAGTGGGAGCGCCAGGCCGGACCGGCGGCGTCGTAGGCCGTACGGTCCTGGACGTGCAGGCCGCTGTCGCGCAGGGCGCGGGCGCACTCGTCGTAGCCGGTGACGACCAGCCGGCCGGGGCCGCGCCGGGCGAGGTCGCCGTGGGCGCGGATCGCCTCGTACAGCGGGTAGGGGTCCTGCCGCCCCCGCGCGGTGCCCAGGGCGGCGAACGCCTCCGTCAGGGACAACAGGGGGGCGGGCTCGGCCATCCGGGATCTCCTCTGCGGCGGGCCGCTCGGTGCGGCCGGGCGGGCCGGTCACGTGGTGCGGGCGGGTCGGTCACGCCGCGCCGGCGGGTCGGCCCGTGGCGCGGTCGGCGGCGGTTACGCGGCGCGGTCGGCGGCGGTCAGTTCGATTGCGGCGGGCCGGTCACGCGGCGTGGGCGGGTAGGCCGATGGCCTGGTCGGCGGCGGTCACGCGGCGCGGTCGGCGACGGTCAGTTCGATGATCGCCGAGGGGCCGGCGGGGTGGACGGCCGCCACCTTCAGGCCGGCGTCGGCGGCGAGCGCGGCGAACTCGGGCACGCCACGCTCCTGAGCCCCGTAGACGCACAGCATCCGCAGGTCCATGCCGGTGTGCGGGGCGTCACCCCGGGGTCCGACCGACTCGATGACGAAGACGGAGCCGGTGCGGCCGGCGGCCTCGGCGCAACGGCGCAGGATCGCGGTCGCCGCGGCGTCGTCCCAGTCGTGCAGGATCAGCGAGAGCACGTAGCCGCCGGCTCCGGCGGGCAGCGGGTCGAAGAAGCTGCCGGTGACGGCGTCGGCACGGTCGTCCAGGCCGGAGGCGGCGAAGGACCGTTCGGCGTCGAGCGCGGCCTCCTTCAGGTCCACGACCGTGCCGCGCAGACCGGGGTGGGCTTCGAGCAGGGCGGTCAGCAGGGAGCCGTCGCCGCCGCCCACGTCGACGACGTGGCCGAGGCGGCCCCAGTCGTAGCCGGTGACGATGTCCGGGGCGCGGACGGCCACGTCGGCGCCCAGCAGGGAGTTGAAGGCGGTGGCCCGCTCGGGGTCGGCGGTCAGGTCGTCCCAGTAGGGGCGTCCGTAGCGCACCGGGAAGGCGGCCTCGCCCGTGGTGACGCTGTGCAGCAGCTCCACGAAGGAGAGCTCGCCGCGCCCGCCGGTGTGGATGTCGAACCAGGCGCGCAGACCGGCCGGGTGGTCCTCGCGCAGGGGCTGCCCCAGGGCGGTGAGGCCGTACCGGCCGTCCTCGTCACGCTCGAGCACCCCCCGCACGGCCAGGTAGCGCAACAGCCGCTCCAGGGCGCCGGGGTGGGCGCCGACGGCCTCGGCCAGGGCCGGTGCCGTCCGGGTGCCGGCGGCCATGTGGTCGGCGATCCGCAGGGTCGCGGCCACGCGCACGGCCATCGGCGTGCCCAGGTTCGCCATCCGCCACAGCGCGGCGGCACTGCCGTCCTCGTCACCCAACACAGCGATGTCCTCCTTCACCGCGGGCACAGCGGGGCCCGCGGTGCCATCCTCGCGGAGCGGTGGACGGGGGCCATCTCCTGGATTGCGCTCCTGCGGCGGGGGTGTACGGGGGCGTGGCGGGCGGGCAGTCGAAGAAGTCGTCCCGGAAGTGTGACGCCGCGAATGCTTCCCGCCGGACATCGTCATGATCAGCACGAGGGCCGTGCTCACGTCCCCGGAATCCCCTACGAGCGACCACGTCCGGGACATCGTTCGAGGTCGGCCCGAGAACAAGCCCGGCTGTAGTGCCGCTGGTTCGGGGCGGGACGCGGCGTTCCTTCCCGGGAAGACCTACTCGTCCGAGGCGGAGGTTCAATCCGCGAACGCGGCCACGTACGACGCCACGCACGGCTCCGGGGTGGCCAGGGAGGTGACGACGTGGCCGTCGACGGTCACCGGCGGGTCGAGCGGCATCCGGAGCAGCCGCTCGGAGCGGGACCCGTCGAACTGCTCGGCCGGCATCAGCGTCCAGCCCTCGGTGTCCCGGCCCACCTCGAACAGCACGTTGAGCATGTCCCCGGCAGGCGGCCGCAGCGGGGCCACGGGCAGGGCGGCGAGGATCGCGTCATGCATCGGCGGGTCACTGTCGCGGGCGGGAAGCCGCAGACCGTACGGATCGAGGTCGTGCAGGCTGACCGCGGGCCTGCGGGCGGCGGGGTGCTCACGCGCGAGCACTGCGTGCAGCGGCTCGGACCAGGCGCGCACCACCGTCACCGCCGCGGAGGTGAGCGTGCCCCGCACCAGCGCCAGGTCCAGCTCGCCGTCGCGGACGGCGTCGAGTCGCGCGGCCACCGGCAGGTCGACCAGCTTCGGCTCGGCGGGGCGCTCGCCGGCGCTCAGGCGGCCCACCGCCCGGTCGAGCCGTCGGGTGACACAGGACGCGACCCCGATCCGCAGGACGGCCGCCGGTTCTCCGGCGACCACCCGCACCCGGGCCGCCGCAGCGAGGGTCCTACGGGCCGCGGCGAGCACTCGTTCGCCGGTCGGGGTAAGCCGTACCCGGCGTGAGGTGCGGTCGAGCAGGCGCACGCCGAGCTCGCGTTCGAGCCGGGCGATCTGCTGGCTCACCGCCGGCTGCACGATGCCCAGCCGTTGCGCCGCGCGCCCGAAGTGCAGCTCCTCGGCGACGGTCACGAAGTACTGCAGCGCTCTCAGTTCCATCTACCCGATCTATCACATGATGTGATTGCTGCCGAGCGTTTCTGACCATTGTTCGCGCAGGTCACTCCGGCTGTGATGGGTACGAACCCGCCGGAGCGGTCCTATCCACCGGATGCCACGACGCGGGGAAATGCGAACGGAGAGCAGAGTGAGCACAACAACCCTCGGCGTCATCGGCACCGGCATGGTCGGCCTCGGGGCCGCCCGCCGCGCCGTCGACGCCGGCCTGAGCGTCGTCCTGAGCAACTCACGCGGCCCCGAGACGCTGGCCGATCTCGTTGCGGAGCTCGGCGAGCGGGCCCGCGCGGCCACCCCGGCCGAAGCGGCGAGCGCCGGTGATCTGGTCATCGCAGCCGTGCCGCTGGCCGCCCACGAGCGGCTGCCCCGGGCGGAGCTTGCCGGCAAGACCGTGATCGACCCGATGAACTACGCGCCGCATTCCGACTTCGAAGTGCCGGAACTCGACGGCAACGAGCTGACCTCCAGCGAACTGGTGCAGCGCCACCTCGCAGATGCCCAGGTGGTGAAGGCATTGCACAACATCGGCCCCAAGCAGTTGATGGAGCTGTTCCGCCCGGTCGGGGCCCCCGACCGCACCGCGCTGCCGCTTTCCGGCGACGACCCGGACGCCAGGAAGGAGGTGGCCGACCTGCTGGACGTCCTCGGCTTCGATGCGGTGGACCTCGGCACACTGGCCGACAGCTGGCGCAGCGAACCCAACACCCCGTTGTATGCCCTCCCGTACGTGGGACAGCCGCCGTCCGGCCTCACCGCCAAGGAATTCGTGGCCTGGGTCCAGCAGGCGCCCGGTGTGCCCGTATCCGTGGCCCGGATCAGTGAACTCGCCGCCGCCGCAGTGCGCGGGCCCGCGGGTTTCCGGATGTGACAGTGGCCGATCCACCCCGATGGAGCGGCCGAGCGGCCGCTCACCGTCATCCGCGCCCTGCTCCACCGGGAGGGCTCCGCGCCCCTCATGACGACCGGGAAGCGGTGGTGGAGCAGTTGCGTGATGCGGCGGCCGAGGGGCGCATCGATTTCGACGAGCTGGATTCGCGCCTGGAGCAGGCGCTGAACTCCAAGACCCACGCCGAACCGGCCGTCCTGACCGCCGACCTGCCGCAGGTGGACTCCCCCGCGAGCCGGCCGCCGCTGGTGCTCAAGGGCGGCGTGTACGGCGCGTCCCGGGGCCCCGGGCGCTGGGAGGTTCCCGGGCGCGTGGTCGCTCACGGAGGCGTGGGGGGTGTGAAGCTCGACTTCACCCGGGTCGAGTGCCGCCTCACGGAGGTCGCGGTGGAGGCGCACGGGGAGGTGTCCGGTGTCACGATCGTCATCCCCGACGGCTGGGCCGCGGACACCGGCGGCATGGATCCCGGCGTCGGCGGCCTGACGGACAGGACCACTCCCGACCGGCTCCCGGGCACCCCGCTGATCCGGCTCACCGGGACCGGCGACGCGGGAGGGGTGGTCGTCCGCCACCCCAACCGCCGGGAACGGCGCAAGCTGGAGAGCAACCCGACGCGGGGCCAGGTGTACTGACCCGCGGAGTTGTTGACGCGACTGACAGGTGGCCGGCCGTCGAGTGCGGTGTGGCACCGGTGATGGTCGTGGGTGTGCGGGGCGCGTGCGTGTGTGGATGACACCGACGACACCGAGTGTCCGGGCGAACAGCCGTGATCGGCGGCGGGAGCCGTTGCCGGTCGGGACGCGCTCGGCGGTGACGCCGCTCCGCGGTGGAGAAGGCGTTCTCACGCTCCCGGAACGAGGCCGCTCTCGCCGACGACGTGGGTCACGGGTCCGTCGGCGCGGACCCGGTCGACGGGGAGGCGTCCGCCGTGGACGGTCGACCGCGCGTCGGTGCGGGGCACGGGGCTCAGCCCTTGCCCGTCCCGCGCCGGGGAGCAGGCGTGTTCCGCCGGGAACGGTGACTCGCCGAGAGCACCCTGTCCATCAGGCGGTCGGGCAGGTGGCGGGCGAGGGGGACGGTGAAGGCGGCGTCCATGCCGAGCGTGTACCGCGTGCGCGGCCGGGCCTTCGTCACCACTTCGGCGATCCTGGCTCCGGCTTTCTCGGCGGGCATCGCCCGCTTGAGGAAGGCGGTGTTCGAGGCGACGGTCGATCTGACGAGGTCGCCGTAGAGGCGCTGGTGCTCGGGGCTCATCCTGTCGGCGAATCCCAGGGAGGTGTCGCCGCTGTGGGCTGCCATCTCGGTCCTGACTCCGCCCGGTTGGACCACGACCACCTGGATGCCCTGCGCTTTGACCTCGCGGCGCAGGGCGTCGCTGGCCGCTTCGAGCGCGAACTTCGTTCCCGCGTAGGCGCCGAAGATCGGGAGTGCGGCGACCCCGCCCACCGAGCTGATGTTCACGATCCTGCCCCGGCTGCGCCGCAGGAACGGCAGGAGCTGTTTGACGACGGCGATGTGGCCGAACAGGTTGACCTCGAACTGTTCACGCCACAGCTCGAGCGGCAGGACCTCGACGGGCGCGTTGATCTCGATCCCGGCGTTGTTGACGAGGGCGCGCAGCGGGCGCTGTTCGGGGTCGTCGGCGATGCGCCGCGCGAGGGCCTCGATGTGCTGGGGAACGGTGATGTCCAGCGTGACGGGCTCCACGCCGTCGGCGCGGACGGCGTCTGCCTCCTCACCGGTGCGCACACCGGCGAGGACGTGGAATCCCATGGAGGCGAGTGCGTGCGCCGTCGCGGCCCCGATGCCGGTCGCGGCCCCGGAGACGACCATGAGTTCTTTGTCGTGCGACTGCGTCATGGCAGGAGACCTCTTCGGGGAAGGGAGGAAGGAATCGAACACGGTTCAATGTAGGCATTGGCAACAATGTCGTCAATGGAAACATGGGCTCGATATGCTGGCTCCATGCCTGAACCCGCTGGACATCGGCCCTACCATCACGGGAACCTCCGGACCGCACTCCTCGACGCGGCCGAACGCAGCCTGAGAGCACACGGAGCCGACCAGCTCTCGCTCCGGGACCTGGCCAGGGAGGTCGGCGTCAGTCACGCCGCGCCGCGCCGGCACTTCGCGGACCGCCAGGCGGTGCTCGACGCCCTCGCGGAGACCGGGTTCGTCCGCCTGGGCGCTGCTCTGCGCGCCGCGCTGACCACGGGTGAAGGCGAGCACGACTTCCCCACACGTGTACGGAACGCCGTATCGGCCTATGCCCACTTCGCGACCGAGAACGCCGCGCTCTGCGAGCTGATGAACACCAGCAAGCACCATCCGGGAGCGACTCCGGTCACCCGGGCCGCCGCGACCGCGTTCGGGCAGATGATCAACCTGATCGAAGAAGGACAAGAGCGCGGCGAACTCGAACAGGGCGATCCCGAACAGGTCGGGCTCGTCCTCTACGCCACCGTGCAGGGCATCACCGCCATGGTCAACAGCGGCGCGATCGGCAAGGAGCAGCTCGACGGACTCGTCGACACCGCGGTGTCCCAGTTCCTGCGAGGCGCCCGTCCCCTCCCCGACCGCCGGTGAGGTCTGCCGACGCCGACGCTCGCGCGTGACCGTGTCGCCCACCGGGCCGGCGTGCGGACGGGACGCCGGGCGTCCGCCGCAGCAGGGACGGCACGGTCCCCGGGCGCAGGGACGACAGGGCGAGGAGCAGCGGGACATCCGGTGTCCCGCACGCTCCACGGGGACCCAGGATGGAGCGCATGACTTTGGCCACCCCCGTACTGCACACCGCCCGCCTGCGACTGCGGCCCTTCACCGACGCCGACGCGGACCCCCTCTTCGCCCTGCACGGCAACGCCCACGTGCTGCGCTACGCGACGGAGGCCGCGCACTCCCTGCTGCGGTGGGCCTTCGACACACTGGACCTGAACCGGGTCCAGGCCGAGGCGGACACGCGCAACGCGGCGTCCGCCCGGGCCCTGGAGAAGCTCGGGTTCGTGCGTGAAGGGACGCTGCGGGAGGACTGCGTCGTCAACGGCGAGGTGTCCGATTCGTGGGTGTTCGGGTTGATCAGGCGAGAGTGGCGGCCGTCGGTCGTGCCGATTCAGCCCGCTGAGCGGTCACCAAGTCCCTCGGCTGTGGCAGCGAGGGACGTCATGCCGGACATCGTTCGATGGCTCGTGGACTGGCATGCCGCGCGAGAAAACGAACTCCGCTCTCGCGGGATCAGCCCCACGGTGAAGCGGCCGGCTCCCGGAACAGCGACCAGAGGGCGCCCGAAGGCGACAGCCGTGAGCCTCACTCCGGAGTCGGACGAGCGCCTGGGGAAGCTGTTCGTATGGGGATCGGGAAGCACTTCACTGCTCTTCGTCGACTCCCGGACCGAGTACACCTGGCAGGACCAGCAAGCGATCGCCTCGGAGGACGACCTGCCCCGGATCCTGGCTCCGCTCATCAAGCTCGTCGAAGGATCCGCTGACCAGGGTTGAAACAAGCTGATGCGTGCTCAGGCAGCTCGGCACAGGGCGTGGTCGACGAGGTCGTGCAGTGCGTCCTCCTGACGAGCCGTGGTCCGCGGGTCCCCCGGGCGGCTGTGCGCGGAGACGGTGTCGGCGCGTCGGCCGTCCGTGGTGGCCGCCGTACGGACGACGTATCCGAAGCCGCTTCCTCCGTGCCCCAGGTAACCGCCACCGCAGGACAGGGGTGTTCGGTGCGCCGGAAGCACGGGAACGGCCCCGACCGGCAGGGTGAACGCCGGTCGGGGCCGCGGGCTTCAGCCTGAGCGTGGTGCCCGGCTGGGCCGGCTCAGGGCTTGCGGGGGATCACGAACCCTCGCTCGGGCCGCGTTTCCTGCGGGTTGCGGGAGTCCGGTTGTCGCGCGCGCTTCCACGCCGCCACCAGGTCCGCGTACCGCGGGTCGATCCACTCGGACATAGCCACCTCCGCGCTCAGGCTACGCGGTTACGCGACGGGCGGTTCGGGCTTCGGCATCGGGTGGAGTACGTGGCCCACCACCCTGCGTGGGAGGAGGCCGAGGTCCTGGCCCGCGACGCCGGACACTGGCGGGGCCCGGGCCTGTCCTGGTCCGAGCTGACCGCCGCGGCCGACAACGCCCTGCCCGGCGGAACGACCACTGACCGCGACACCCGGCTGCTCCTGCTGTTGCCCGCACTGGGGGATGCCGACCTACCACTGGGAGCGGGGAAACGGCTTGCCGCGTGCCTGCGCGACCGCCTCGGCGCCGCGCAGCCCGGCAGGCTCGCCACCTTCATGCTCCGCCGTCAGGGAATGGCGGGCCCGGCCCGGTGGAGCGGCGATGCGCGCGGGGTCCGGGTCAACGACGGTCGGTATTCCTTCCGCAATCCGGAGAACCGTGACGCGATGCCCGATTGCCGACTGGCCCAGCTGTCGGCCGCCCTGAACCCGGCCCACACCGGCACCCCCCGATGGGTGTGCCCCAATGCCGTTGCTTTTGAGGCTGTCGGGCCGAGCCCCGTTCCACCACGGCCTGTCCCCGCCGGGCCGAGTGCACGAGATGGCTCGCCACTCTGATGTCGGCATCCTCGCCCCCGTTCTGATCGAGGATGCCGTGGGTCGAGTGCAGCTCCGTGCACGAGAGCGGTGAGGTCAGCACGTCTGCCCCGAGTCCGATCGACCGACCCGTCACAGTCACGGCTGCCGTTGCGTCCGCGGTCATTGACGCCGAGGCCGTACGCGGAGGGCGTCGACCCGGTGGTCCGCCGCAGGTACGAGTGCGAGGGGCGGGACGGCATGTGCGGCCGTCCCGTCGACGCCCGGGGCGACCGGTGCCCCGCGTGCGCGCGGATTCCGGAGCCCTTGTGGTGACGGCCCCCCCGCACACGGCACCGCCCGCCGCCGGAGGGTTCCGGGGCGGGTGGCGGTGGGCCTCCCGGGGCGGCGAACCGCTTCCGGGAGCGGGCTGTGTCCTTCGTGGCCCGCACGGGCGCGCGCGGCCGGAGAACTCGGTGCGCGGCAGCCGCCCATCACCGCCGTCACCAGGTGAGTTGCACGGAGCAACTTGGAAGATGCCTCCGCTTTCCAAGGTCACTAACTTCATATGTGGGCGCTACACGAAGCCCTCACCAACCCCCACGATTTCACATGGAGTTGACTGTGACTGCCACGAAGAAGCTCGGTCTCATCACCCGTCTCGGCGCCACCGCCGTCATCGCCACCGGTCTGGCTCTCGCCACCCAGTCCTCGGCCATGGCCGCGCCCACGGTCTCGGTTTCGCCGGCCTCCGGCCTCTCCGACGGCCAGACGGTCGCCGTCTCGGCCAGCGGCCTCACCCCGAACACGGTCTTCCACATCGGCCAGTGCGCGCAGGTGGAGCCGCAGAAGTTCGGGTGCGACAAGTCCACCTCCAAGGACGTCACCACGAACGCCCAGGGCGAGATCAACACCTCCCTGGTCGTCCACAGCTCCTTCGAGGCGGTCGTGAGCGCCGACGGTCCGGTCTGGGGCACCGTGGACGCCAAGACCACGCAGACCCAGGTGGTCGTGCTCAGCGACACCGGTGAGGGCGGTGGCCAGGCGATCACCTTCAAGTGATCGCAACTTCCCCCCACCACCACAAGCGGCGGAACTCCGGCAGGCCGATGGGGCCGGGGTTCCGCCGCTGTGCGGATCCACGCATGCGCCGATCGCCCGACGCGGCGAGTGCGTCCAGCGGCTCAGGACGCGGCTGTGCCAGGACCGACGCGCGCGTCGTGGTCGATGTCGATCGCCCGGCCGTCCAGGGCGGCGCGCGGTTCCACGAGGACACCACGCAGAGCTGCCACGCCCTGCGGGCACCGGCACTCCTGCGCCGGTGCCCGCAGGGCGTGGCAGCTCTGCGTATTCGGCGTTCCTGGTCAGGCGTGAGCCGCGAGCCGTCGTTCGTCGTGACTCCACCCGCGACCGAAGTCGCGGGTGGAGTCACATGAGTGGTGTCCTGGTCGCGCTGCGGGACGCGGTCCGTCGCCGCGGGATCTGCGTCGAGGGCGGGTCGCGCCGGCGCGCCCCGGAAGACGGCCTGCCCGGCGGCTTCGGGGCCACCCGCGTCGTGCACCACGGGGCGGTCCGACAGCCGATGGACCCGCAGGCGTTCATCACGGACCTGGAGCGGCGCAGGTCCGATGGTCCGGCCCGGTTGTCGGCCGCGCTCGCGGACGGCTCGGCGGGCGGCTCGGCGGGCGGCTCGGCGGGCGGGGTGAAGGTCACCGGCCGCGAGGGCGAGCCGTGGATCACCGTGCCCGAGCCGGAGAGGCCGGATGAGCCGACCGGCCTGCAGGCGCTCAAGGACGAGGTCGTACGCCGCTGGGGCGTCCTCGGCCTCCTGGACGTGTTCGAGAACGCCGGCTCCGGCACCGGCTTCACCGACGCGTTCGCCTCGGTGGCCGCGTACGAGCGCATCGGCCGTGACGTCCTCCGGCGCCGTCCGCCACTCGCGTTGTTCGCGTTGGGGACGAACACGGGCATCCGCGCGATCGTGGCGACCGGCGGGACGGAGGCCGCGCTGCGGCACGTGCGCCGGCGCCTCATCACCGTCGACAACCCGCGGGCCGCCGTGACCGGGCTGGTGAACGCCACCTTCGCGGCCCGCGACAGCGCTTGGTGGGGGCAGGGCACCGCGTGCGCGTCGGGCTCGAGGAATCGGCCATCGACCCGTACGGCACCTTCCGCCTCGATATGAGCTAGCGGCCGGCCCTCGGGCTGTCGGTCGCCGTGCCCCGTTCCCGGCCGGCCGGGGACCGGACAAGCACCGTGGCCTCCCGCGATCGAACACGCGGGAGACCACGGTTTGCCCCTGTGCGGGGTCGGGCGCGGTTCACCTTTCGCTGTCCTCGGCGAGGGTGTGCGCGACGAGCGCGTAGGCGTGACCGTGCCCGAAGCCGTGCTCGGTCTTGAGCCAGGAGACCAGCTCCATGTGCTTGGTCAGCGGCGAGGAGCGGATCAGGTCCTTCCACTCGGCGACCGGGCGGCCGTACTTCTCCTCGATCGCGGGGAAGTAGCTTGCGGGGTCCTTCATTGTTCTGGCCATGATGCTGAATCCCGTCCGTTCGGGTTGGGTGAGCTTGGATTGTGGAGGGAGTGGCTACCGCTGCGCCGGGGGCGCCATGGTCACCAGCCGGGCGATGACCGCGGTGAGCCAGAGAAGTCCGAGCCCGGCCCCGGCGGTGAACGCCAGGACGGCGCTGGCCGAGGCGGCGAACCCCGCGAGGACCCCTACCGGCACGATGCGGCAGGCCACGGCCCACCCGCGTCGGTCCTGGGCGGCGAAGTGGCGGGCCAGTACGAAGAACGCGGCGCACAGCGCCAGGTAGCCCACCATGCCGCTGAGCATGTGGACGGCGCCGTGCGCGCTCAGGGAAGCGACGTGGTCCTCGGGGGTGCCGGCGGGGAACCCGGCAGCCGCGTCGGCGGTGAAGGCGCCGGCGAACAGGAACGAGACGCCGAACACGCCGACCAATCGCGGTGCCCAGGTGCCGCCGGGTGCGTCGCGCAGTGCCTGGCGCATCCCGACCGCGCCGGCGATGACCAGAGCGCCCGTGAGCATGAAGGCGGTGATCTGGATCCATCCGAGGTCACCGAGGCTCAGCTGGCTGAGGGCGTTACGGGTGAAGTCGAAGCTGTCCCGGGTGAGGCCCTGTAACAGGCCCGCGCCCAGGAACAGCGGGCCCGCCGCGGTGGCGACGGCCAGCAGGGTCCGCGTTGCCGGCCGGGCCGGGTCGGACACGGTGGTGGGGGGACTGATCGTCTGGGTCATGTGATGTCTCCTCGACGGAGAAGGCCAATTCTGGAACTGGACGGTGTGGTACTGCCTGGAACTGGACGGTACAGTACCCAAGTGGGAACTGGACTGTCCAGTACTTGATTCGGGAGGTGGCATGGAAGCAAGCGAACTCGGCCGGTCGGCACTCAAACGCCAGGCGATCATGGAGGCCGCGACCAGCGCGTTCATGAGCAAGGGCTACTCCGGCACCAGCATGGACGACATCGCGAAGCTGGCCGCGGTGTCCAAACAGACCGTCTACAAGCACTTCTCCGACAAGGAGAAGCTCTTCGCCGAGATCGTCCTGGCCACCACCGACCGGATCGACGGCATGATCGACCTGGTGGCCCACATCCCGGCCGACGCCGACACCCTGGAAGAGAACCTGACCCATCTCGCCCGTCAGTTCCTGGCCGCGCTCACCCAGCCCCAGGTCCTCCAGCTGCGGCGCCTGGTCATCGCGAACGCGGACGCCTTCCCCGAACTGGGCGCCAGCTGGTACGAGCAGGGCTTCGAACGGGTCCTGGCCACCCTGGCGGCCACCTTCCAGCGCCTCGCCGACCACGGACTGCTCCGCTGCGACGAACCGCTCCTGGCCGCCAACCACTTCTCCGGCCTGCTGCTGTGGACCCCCGTGAACAAGGCGATGTTCCACGGCAGCCCCCAGCACACCGAGGCCGAACTCGACCACTACGCCACCGCCGGCGTCCGTACCTTCCTCGCCGCATACCGTCGGCCGCCGCGGACGCGCCGCACCCGAAGCGCCCTCGAGGGAGCCGTATGACCTGGTCCGAACACACCGTTGTGCGCGACGGCGTACACATCCCCTGCCGCGACCGGGGCGGGGGGTGACACCCGTCGTCCCGCCGCACGGGCTCGCCGAGCCGCGGCGCGAGCTGATCGTGGCGAACACCGACGACGGACTCGCTTCGGCCCGCGCCCGCGGCCGCGGGCCGGAACTCACCGTGGACCGGGCCGCGCTCGCCCGACGGCTCCACGACGAACGGGAGAAGACCGTCCGGCGGAGCGCCGACGTGCCCGGTGTGCCCGCTCCACGGTGGACGGGCGTCTCGACAGGACCCGGACGGTGCCTCGTCGGCCCGAGAAGACCGCCACCACGAAACCCTGAGACCCACCAGGCGTCTCCGCCGGGACCCCTGGCCCGTACAGGCCGTTGGTGACGCGGACGCCCTCCGCGTCCTTCAGGGCGTCACCCCGGTGCGGGGCGTCGGCGGTCGGCCGAACTGCGCACGATGGAAGATGCGTACGCGGTCGCGCCTTGGAAGGCTGGGCCGGACGCCCACCCCCACAGAAACTCAGGGAGACTCAGTGGCGCAGTCCGCGACCACCGACACGTTTGCGGCCGCCCTCACCGAGGGCCCGTGCTCACAGGGATTCGGCGAACCCACGCTCACACGCGTCTTCGCCGCCCCGCGGGAACTGGTCTTCAGGGCATTCATCGAACCCGAGCAGTTCGTCAGATTCTGGGCCCCCGCCGGCTCGGCGGTCCCCCTGTCCAGCGTGACCATCGAGCCCTGGGCCGGAGGGCGGCTGGAGTACACCACGGTGACGGACACGGGAGTCAGTCATCCCACGCTGTGCACCTTCCTCGCCGTGGAGGAGCCGGAGACGCTCACCTACGCGGATCACGTCTCGGGAGTCGACGTGAGCATGGTCCTCAGCGATCTGGGTGACGGAAGAACCCGGGCCTCGCTGTTCCACCGGGTGAGCCGGACCGTACCGCGGCTGTAGGACGGCTCTCACCGGAAGGTGACGCTCCGTCAAACACCGCACGCGAGGAGATGCGTCCTGGCGGCCACCGCACCGAAGCTGGGGCGGCCGAACGAACAGGAGGTAGCCGCTATGACGGCACTCGGAACCGGGCACACTCCCGGGACCCGCGACAAGAAACGCATCGCCAACCTCGACGGGGTCCGCGGGCTCTGCGCGTTGGTGGTTGTCATCGTCCACGTCGCATTCAGCACCGGAGTGGTCCTCGGCTCCGAATCCGGACCGCCTCAGAAGGGGATCTGGTCCATCCTCGCGGTGGGTCTGGAAGTGGGCCTGGGGCCCTTCTTCATCCTCTCCGGCATGCTGCTCTACAAACCTTTCGCCCGCATGACCCTCATCGGCACCCCGCGGCCGACCCTGGGGAAGTTCTTCCTGCGGCGCGGACTGCGCCTCCTGCCGGGCTACTGGCTGCTGACGGCCTTCTGTCTGCTCCTCCTCAACTTCAGCAGCATCGACTCGGTCTGGTACGTGCTGCGTCCGATCGTGCTCCTGCAGAACTACGACTACATGTGGTACGCGGGTATGGATCCGACGTGGACCATCCCGACCGAGGCCCAGATGTACCTCGTTCTGCCGCTGCTCGCGCTGCTGATGCACCGGCTGGCCGGCCGGGTCAGCGATCCGGCGCGGAAGGTACGCCGGATGATGATCCCGCTCGGCGTCATGGTGGTGGCCGGCTGGGCCTTCGCCGGGTACATGCACATGGAGCACCTGGGGCCCTGGCCGCCCGAGTACTGGTGGCCGTTCAGCCGTTTCGGCCTGTTCGCCATCGGCATGGGGATGGCGATCCTGTCGGTGCGCGCCGAGAGCGGGCCGGACGCGGTGCCCGCGATCTACCGTGCGGCCAGGAAGCGGCCCAACCTGTTCTGGGTCGGCGCTCTGGTCTCCTACCTCGTGGTCTGCGCGGCGCCTCTGGGCGAGCCGGGCACGTGGGACTACGGAACCCCGCAGTTCGCCATGGTCCAGCACGTCGCCTTCGTCGCCTTCGCGTTCCTGCTCATGGTCCCGCTGGTCGCGCCGAAGGCCAGTTCCCCGCTGATGGACACCGTGCTGAGCAACCGCCCGACACGATTCCTCGGACGCATCTCCTACGGCGTCTACCTCTGGCACTTCGTGGTGATGTACCTGTGGTGGCAGGACGGCAGCGTCTTCGGCGCTCCTCCGCAGTTCGCCAACGCCCTGATCGACAAGGCCGGCTTCTGGGAGTTGCTGGCCGTGGTCGTGGCCGGCTCGATCGCCATCGCGACCTTGAGCTTCTACTTCTTCGAGCGTCCCCTGATGCGTCTGGGCGAGCGCTGGATCCGCCGCAGGGAGCAGGCCGTCGCTCCCGCGGACCGTACGGACGGGACACCGCTGCCCGCGAAGCAGTCGGCGTCGGTCTGACCCGGCCGGGTCAGCCCCTGGTCCGGAACACCGGTTCGTCTCGATCCGTGTTCCGGACCAGGGGTTTTTCCGCCCGTCCGACGAGGCCGCCGCGACGCTTCCGTCATGGCGACGAAGGTTGCAGCCACGGAAGTCGAAGCCCTGCGGGTCCGACCACGAACAATCGGCAGCATCCGCCTGTACCGTCCGGACGACGCCCCGCCCGGCTGGCCGACGCTCACCGCCTCCGGATGAACGAGACGATCGATGGACGGCCGCGCCTGCGCAGCGTCACGGTGCCACTCCCCTCAACCTGCCGGGCCGGCTGCCTCGCGTGCTGAGTGTGCTGATCGGCCGGGTCAGCACACTCTGTCGTAGACCATGGCGATCTCACCCAGATCACCGGTCTCCTGATGGGCGAGCTTCCACTTCGAGCTCGGCAGGCCGTTGTCGAACAGCCGCTGCCCGTCCCCGACGATCTCGGGGAAGATCATGAGATACAGGCGGTCCAACAGGTCTGCCGAAAGAAGTGCCTTGATGACGCTGGCGCTGCTGTTGACGAGGATGTCGCCCTCACCGGTGGTCTTAAGGTGGGCGACGATGTCAGCAGCGGGGGCGTTCACCACGCGGGTGTGTGCCCACGGCGCCTCGGTCAAGGTGGTCGAGAACACCACCTTTTCCGTGTCGACCAGCCACTTCGCATATCCGCGATCACGCGGATCTGCGTTCTCGTCCGCGGCGACCAATGGCCAGTACCCCAGGAATCCCTCAGCGTTGATCCTGCCGAGCAGCGCCGTCGTCGCGCCCTCCCAGATACGGGTGAGGTGGTTTCGCGCGACCTCGGTGGTCACGTACGGGGCGAACGCACTGAAATCGCCGGCCCCACCGGGACCGTTGTAACGCCCATCGAGGCTGAGAGCCAGGTTCGCGGTCACCCTGCGGCCGGTCGAGTTGGTCATTTCGCTCTCCTTGTATCGGCGCTGTCGGTGTCGTTCGGATCTGCGGCGAGGGCCGCCAGGAGTTTGTCGAGGCTCTGGCCGAAGCCGATCTCGATGCCTGCGATGAAGTCAGCGGAGTCGACCGTGCTGTCAGTGATCCGCCAGTGGACGTCGAGGTTCGTGCCGGTATCGGTGGGCTTCAGGCCAAGGTCGACGTGGGCAGTGAACGCGATGCTCCCATCCGGCAGCACTGGAGAGAGTCGGTAGCTGAGGCGCTCACCGGGGCGCACGTCCCTGACGACTCCCTCCGCGCGACCGGCGACCAGGTCAGAGCCATCGGAGTCCTCGGCATCGCGGTACTCCTGGACGACCCGCCCACCCGGGCGCGCCTCGAAGGCGAGCTCGGAGACGCGGAGGTCGTCCGGCGTCCACCAGCGGGCGAGCAGGGACGCCTCGGTGAGGTGGCGCCAGACCAGCTCGGGGCTCCCCGGCAGCGACCGGTGGAACCTGAATGAGCGACCATCGGCCCACCCTGACTCCTCTGCGGCGAGCCGCTCCGCGCGGAGACTGAGTTCATAGCGGTCGTAGGTCGCGCGCGAGCCACCGATCTGGTCCGCAGTGTCGGCGAGCCGGTTCAGCGCGGTTGCCAGGTCCCGCAGGGGGGCGGGCTGGAGCGCGTAGATACGGCGCTGGCCGGTGCGCTGCGAGGTGACGATGCCAGCACGTTCAAGGGTCTGCAGGTGCTTGGTTGTCTGCGGCTGGCGCGCCTCGGCGAGCTGGGCAAGAACGCCGACCGGGCGAGGCCGCTCGGCCAGCAGCCTCACGAGCCTCCAGCGGGCCGGGTCGGCCAGTGCGGTGAGGAGTGCATCCATGAACGCAATCATTCTCCGAAGAGAATATTCTTGTCAAGGAATATTTAGTGGATCACTTCGGGCCACGCCGGCCGCAGGCTGCCTGACAGCTCCCCCCTCTGGAGTGACCGGCGGCGACAGGGGCCCGCGGTGTTTCATGGGTGATGACCAAGTGATCACCCAGTCGCTTTGCGGCTGGTGTCCGAGCCAGGACACCAAGGCCTTTGACGGCAAGGTGCCGCGGTATCCGGTCGAGGGCCTGGGCGTCGGCATCCGCCGGAGTCGGACCGGCTAGTTCCGGGCACTCACCGGACTCCGGGCGAGGTGGTCCGCGACGCGCAGCGTCGCGGACCACGCGTATGGCCATGGGCGTCGCCAGGTGGGCCATCGACCGGGGTCTCGGGGGCGCATCGCCGTTGTCCGCCACCGTGTTTCCCTCGGCCGCCGTGCGCCCGGGACGCACCGGCTCGTCCGGCGCCGGTCGGCGGTCGGCGGTCGGCGGTCGGCGGTCGGATCGTCCCTCCTCGACCGAGGGCGCACCTTCTCCCCGCGTGCTCGCGGCTGCCGGCGGCAGGCAGCACGCTCCCGTCGCCGGTGGCGTGGCGGCGGGCACCTGCCTGTTTCCTCTTTCATCGGGGTGGGTGGGCACAAGACGTGGCCCCCGGTCACTGACCGGCGGCGAGCACCTTGCGCAGCTGCTCGGCGAACGGGGCGCTGTGCGTCAGGAATCCCTGGTGGTCTCCGGGGAAGTCCACGACCTCCGCTCCGACGCTGTCGGCGAGGGCGAGACCCGCCTGCTGGACGGGCTGTCCCTTGGACGCCTCGCCCGCCGCGCAGACGATACGGGTCGGGGCCGACTTCAGCGCCTCGGCGTCCGGAGTGAAGCGGCTGAACGGCAGCATGACGTTGCCGACGAAGAACTCGGCGTTCGCCGCCATCCGGCCCATCATCTCCATCATCTCCGGGCTCGGCGTACCCATCTCCGGCGGGGCCGGCGGCGGGGCGTCCTCCCCCTCCACACCGGCGATGAACTTCTGCATCGCCGGACCGACACCGGCGGCCTGGTAGGTGTCGTGGACGTCCTGGAAGTGCTCGCGCCAGCGGTCGCTGTCCGGCAGCAGCTCCATCACCGGCGGCTCGTGCACCACCAGGGACTTCACCTGCTCGGGGTGGCGGGCGACGAGGTCGAGACCGACCAGGGCGCCACCACTGCTGCCGAAGACGTAGGCGGGCTCGTCCGTCACCGCCGCCAGCAGCCGGTGGGCGTCGTCACTGTGCGCCTCGATCCGCTGCTCCTGCGGCGTCCCGTCAAGGCTGCTGCGCGAGTTGCCCCGCGGGTCGTAGGACACGACGGTGTAGTTCTCGGAGAGCGTGCCGACCAGCCCCGCGTAGATCGCGGCGTCGGTCGGCCCGCCGCAGATGAGCAGCAGCACGGGGCCCTCTCCGGTGACCTCGTAATGCAGCTTCGCACCCGGGACTTCCAGGTCCTTCACGTTCGTCGAATGCATCAACTCGTCCTCTCGGTCTCGGCTGCCTCAGTTGTCCGGAGCCGTTCTGGAAGCGTCAGGCCGGGGGCTCTGCGCGCAATATCGCTGATGGAGCGGCGTTTCCCTGCGGGGGACACCCTTGACGGGTGCCCGACCCTGGAGACACACTAAACCATCTGGTTAATCAAGCACTAGGTTGAATACGGATGTCAAGCGACGAACTCAGCACCACCTTCTCAGCGTTGGCCGACCCGACCCGGCGAGCCATCCTCGCGCGCTTGGCCGTCGGGGAGGCGACAGTGAACGAGCTGGCCGAGCCCTTCTCCATCAGCCTTCAGGCGGTCTCCAGGCACCTGAAGGTGCTCGAGCGAGCCGGTTTGATCTCCCGGGGCCGCGACGCCCAGTGGCGGCCCTGTCGGCTCCAGGTGTCACCGCTGGGCGACGCGGCGGAGTGGATCGAGCGTCAGACGCAGGTCTGGCAGTCGAGGTTCGACCGTCTTGACCAGCACCTGCAGGAAATCCAACGACAGCAGAGAGAGGCACAGACATGAGCGTTCCGAGCACGGCCGACTCCGACCTCGGCGAGGTCACCCTCACCCGCGTGTTCGACGCGCCCCGGGAGCGGGTCTTCAGGGCGTTCGTCGAGCCCGGTCAGCTCTCCCGCTTCTGGAGCCCCGCCGGCACGTCCCTGCCGGTCGAGAAGATCACGATCGATGCCCGTCCCGGCGGGGCCTTCGAGACGGTCATGGTGGCCGACGAGGACGGCACGGAGTACCCGATGAGTGCCACCTACCTCGAGGTGGTCGAGCCGGAGAAGCTCAGTTTCACCGTGGGCGCGGTGGGCCTGATCTCGACGCTGACCTTCGCCGACGTCGACGGCAAGACGGAGCTGACCGTCCACCAGACCAACGTTCCCGCGATGCTCCGCACCCCCGAGGCGGTGGCCGGCCTGCACAGCAGCTTCGACCAGTTGGTCGAACACCTGGCGCGGACCGCCTGAGGGCGGGACGCCCGCGGCACCCGGCCGCGCCGGACGACGTCGGAGGGCGGCACCACGTCCGGCTACGTTCCGCGCCCGTGCCCACCGCGGGCGACGAGCGGATCCCGGTGGTCCGACGACCGGGCCCGCGTCCGCGCCAGGACCTCGCGGGGGCCGGGCACGGACGTCTCGCGTTCGTCCCGCCGAAGGACGTCCGCCCCCGACGAGCCGGCCGGGTGGCAGTACCTCACACCGCCTCCCGGCGGCCGGGGAGAGCCTCCGGCGAGTGCGGCCGTACCAGCGGGGCGGCGTCGCCGAGCACGGACCTCAGGTGGGCGGGGTCGAAGTTGACCGCGCTGCACCAGCGGCCGTCGGTGAACTTGAACCAGACGGAGCTGACGATCTCGCCGACCGGGTTCTCCCCCTCGACGACCTCGTCGCCGAGGGTCCAGCCCTCGGCGGTGTGGGCGGTGACGCCGTCGGGCAGCAGCAGGTCGACGACCGGGCTGTCCAGCGAGGGCCCGCTGCGGACGTTGGCGTCGCGCCAGATCGGGCCGGGGGTGCTGGGGGCCGGGCGGTAGGAGGTGTCGGTCATGGCGTGCCTTTCTTCGGTGGGGCGGGAGGGGTGGAGGGCCTCTGTGGGCTCGGTGGGGACCGGCGGGTCTCACCGGAGCCCGGTGGGACCCAGCGGATCAGCAGCCTGCTGGGGCCCGGCGAACCGGCGGCCCGGTGGGAGCCGGCGGCCCGGTGGGAACCGGCAGAGCCCGGTGGGAACCGGCAGAGCCCGGTGGGAACCGGCGGAGCCCACCGGGCCCCGACCGGGCCCGGTGGAGCTTGATGGGACCCAGTGGGGCGAGCGTGGTCGATGAGGTAGGCCGCCGATGGAGCACGGGACGTACCGGGCGGGCAGGGCACGGGACGTACCCGGCCGGCGGGGCGCACGGCGGACTTCGGGTGGCGTCGGGTGGTCTTCGGGCCGCGGCGGTGACGCTCCCCTTCGGACCGCGGCGGTGACGCTTCTCTTCAGGCCGCGGCGGAGACGCTCCCCGTGCCGTCGGCCGCCGCCGCGCGGACGCCGGCCAGCCACAGCACCTGGCCGACCATCTCCTCCAGGCGTGCCTCGTCCGGTGCCTGCTGCCGGCCCACCGCCGCCGGTGCGGGTGCCCGGGTGACGGCCACGCCCAGCGGGGCGGGCCAGCCGCGCAGCGCGTGGGCGATGGTGCGCAGGGTGGTGAGGGTGGTGGCGGCGCCCTGGGGGCCCGCGCCGACGGCGACCGTGCCGATGGCCCGCCCGTCGAGGAGGGGCTGCGGCCCGTCGATGTCGTTGACCGCGTCGAGGGCGTTCTTCAGCAGTCCGGAGATGCTGGCGTGGTAGGTCGGGGAGACGAGCACCACGCCGTCGGCGCGGCGCAGCTCGTCGAGGAACCCGGCGACGCCCGCGTGGCAGGCCGCCAGTCCGGGCCGGTAGGCGGGGAAGTCCAGTTCCGCGCCGGTGAAGACCCGGGCGGTGGCGCCCTGGGCCGTGACGCGCTGGGCGCACCACTGCGCCACCCGGTCCGAGGTCGAGCCGGCCCGCAGGGAGCCGCTGAGCAGGACGACGTGGGGGGTGTGCACGATGTCGTCACCCTTCCGTGGGACGGAGGCGTGCGCCGGGTCGGCGGCCACGGGTGCCGGCCGCCACGCGGCGATGTCGAGCGCGTCCTGGTCCTTGCGGCCGGCCGCCCGCATACGGGCGTTGCGTCGCTGTTCGCCGTCCCGGTCGGCGCCCTGGTCGAGGGCGCCCTGGCGGCGTGAGGACAGGACGACGGCGGCGGTGCGGTCCATGCGTTCGCGGGCGTAGGCGGCGAGCGCGGTGGGGACGTGGGCGCAGGCACCGAGGCGGTCGGCGAGCACGGCGGCGTCCTCGAGCGCCATGTTGGCGCCCTGTCCGAGGGCCGGGACCATGGGGTGGGCGGCGTCGCCGAGCAGCGCGACCCGGTGGTCGGTCCAGCGCGCGGCGGGTTCGCGGTCGTGGATGTCGGTGACGACGACGTCGCCGGGGTCGGCGGCGCGCACCAGGTCGACCACGGGCGGGTACCAGCCCTCCAGCGCGGCGAGCAGGGCGCGCCGGGCCTCCTCGGGCCCCTTGGCCGGCCACTCCCCCTCGGGGGCGGTGATCTTGGCGGTCCAGTAGAGGGTGTCGTCGCCGACGGGGGCGACGAACAGCTGGATGCCGCGGCCGTTGACGACGTGGCCGCGCTGTCCCAGCACGGAGCCGCGGGTGCGTCCGCGCACCGAGGTGTAGCCGCGGTAGACGGGGGGCCCGTCGCCGAGCATGCGGCGCCGTACCGCGGAGTGGATGCCGTCGGCGCCGATCAGGGCCCGGCAGGTGGCGGCGGTGCCGTCGGAGAACCGGACGGTGACGTGGTCGTCGTGGCCGGTGTAGTCCTCGACGGTGGTGGCCATCCGCAGGGCGGCGCCCGCGGTGACGGCCTCGTCGAGCAGGGCCCGGTGCAGCGCCGAACGCAGGACGGGCATCGGCGGGCCGCCCGCCGGCCCGCCGGCGGCTCCGACGGGCTCCTCGGCGAGCACCGTCCCCCGGGCGTCCATCAGGACGCGCACCTCGTCGGGGGCTGTGGCGTGCCCGGTGGCCCGGACGCGGGCGCCGACGGCCGCGCCGAGCGCGTCGGCGGCGCGCAGGCCGTTGGGCTGGATCATGAGTCCCGAGCCGCCCTCCCGGAGGGTGGCGGCCCGCTCGATCACCGTGACGTCGAAGCCGCGCGCGGCGAGGCCGGCGGCGGCGGCGAGGCCTCCGACGCCGCCCCCGGCGATGAATACGGTCTGGCGTTGCGTCATGGCGTCGGGGCCTCCGTTCCGGCCGTGCCGGCCGAGGGGGTGGGGGCGGCGGGCACCGCGCCCAGCAGACGGCCGTCGGGGGCGCCGTAGGAGCCCGTGGACGCGTCCCACACGGTGCGGCCCGCGCGCAGGGTCCGTTCGATGCGGCCGGTGAAGGTCCATCCCTCGTACGCCGACCAACCGCACTTGCTCTCCACGTCGCCCGCGGACAGCATCCAGGGCACGTCGGGGGCGAGGAACGCCAGGTCGGCGTCGGCGCCCGCCTCCAGCCGGCCCTTGCCGGGCAGCCGGAACAGCTCGGCCGGCCGGGCGGACAGGTGGCGGGCCAGGCGTACGGCGGCCGTGTCGGGGTGTTCCTCGGGCCAGCGTCTGCGCATGCCCGTCCAGACGGCGACCGCCAGTTCCTGGACGCCGGGCAGTCCGGGCGGCGACTGGGCGACGCCGCGGGTCTTCTCCTCGACGGTGTGCGGGGCGTGGTCGCTGCCCAGGGTCGCCACCTGGCCGTCGCGCAGCGCCCGCCACAGCCGGTCCTGGTCGTCCGTGCCCCGGATGGACGGGGAGAGGCGGGTGCGGGCGCCCAGGCGGCGGGTGTCCTTGTCGGTGAACGACAGGTGGTGGCCGGTGACCTCGAAGGTGACGGGGAGCCCCGCCGCCCGCGCCGCGCACACCAGGTCGGCCTCCTCGGCGCTGGACAGGTGCAGGATGTGGGCGCGGGTGCCGTGGCGGCGCACCAGTTCCAGGACCTTGGCGACGGCGACGATGCCGCCGGTGCGCGGGCGGCGCGCCTCGTACTCCAGGTAGCTGCCGGGCTCGCCCCACCAGGAGTCCAGCAGGGCGAACAGCCCGTCGTCCTCGGCGTGCAGGACCAGTTGGACGCCGCCCTGGGCGGCCGCGGCGAACGCCTTCTCCAGCTGGTCCGGGTCGCGCACCACGGTGGGTGCCGTGTGGTGCCCGGCCATGAAGATCTTCACGCTGGTGGCGACCCGCGCGTCCAGGTCGGCCAGCAGTTCGGGGCGGTCGGGGTCGAGCCCCAGGTGGAACCGGTAGTCGACCAGGGAGTGCCCGTTTATGAGGGCCGCCTTGGCGGACGCCGTCTCGGGGGTGAGCGTGGGCGGCACCGTGTTCGGCATGTCCATCACGGTGGTGACCCCGCCGCGCACGGCGGCTCTGCTGCCGTGTTCCCAGTCCTCCTTGTGGGTCAGGCCCGGGGTGCGGAAGTGGACGTGGGAGTCGACGAGTCCGGGCAGCACGTACTGCTCGCCCGCGTCGAGGCGGGCGGCTGCGGGTCCGGGGTCGGTGTCCGTGACGGCGGTGATGCGTCCGCCGGTGACGCAGACGTGGCCGGGGCGCACGCCCTGCGGGGTGACCAGCCGGCGTCCGCTGACGACGAGTTCGGGGGTGGGTGTCAGCCGGTCCACGACACCGCCACCAGTTCCCGGCACAGGTCGTTGGTCGGGCCCATGAGGGAGACGCCGCGCGCGTCCGCGAGCAGCCGGCCGATCCGCGCGCCGTCCCGGTAGCCGGCCGAGCCGAGCATGCGGGCGACGTCGAGACAGATCTCCTCGGCGGCCTCGGTCGCGTGCAGCTTGCTGTGCAGGGTGGTCAGGCCCGGGTCGGCGGAGGTGCGCGCCCCCGCCCGCTCCACCACCGCGCGGGCCGCCTCCAGCCGGGTGGCCAGGCCCACCAGCCGGTGCCGTACGGCGGGCAGGTCCATCAGCCCGCGGTCGTGGGCGTGTGCGACGGCCAGGTCGAGGGCGGCCTGCGCGGTGCCGACGGAGACCGCGCCGAGGCTGGCCCCGCTCTCGCGGACCGAGGCGATGATGCCGGCGGCCTGCCCCTCCGGGCCGAGCCGGTCGTCGTCCGCGACGACGGCCCCGTCGAGGGAGACCAGCCCGGTGGCGGAGCCCCGCATGCCGGCCAGGTCCAGGCCGAGTTCGGGGACCAGTCCGGGGTTGTCGGCGCCGACGAGGAAGAAGGTCTGCCCCGGTGCTCCGTAGCCGGCCGCCGGTGCGGCGTCGGGCCGGGCGGTGCGGACCAGGACCAGGTAGAGGTCGGCGACGCCCGCGCCGGTGGTGAAGGCCTTGGATCCGTTCAGCACCCAGGTGCCGTCCGTACGGCGTTCGGCGGTGGTGGACAGGTTCTGCTTGGCGGCGCCCGCGCCGCTCTCGCTCCACGCGGAGGCGGCCAGCCAGGTCCCGTCGGCCAGTCGCGGCAGCCAGCGGGCCCGCTGCCGCGCGGTGCCCCAGTCGGCGATGCGGGCGCTGACGGCGAAGTGCTGGAACGCGATGATCGCCATGGAGGGGCTGACGGCGGCGATCTGTTCGACCAGCGCGTTCACCGCGGCGGCGTCCCGGCCCGCGCCGCCGTGTTCGGTGGGGACGGCGGTGGCGAGCAGGCCGCTGGTGCGCAGCGCCGTCAGCGCCTCGCGGTCCACCTCGCCGGCCGCTTCGGCCCGTTCGGCGCCCTCGCGCAGCAGTGCGCGCAGCGCGGGTGCGAGCCGTGGGCTCATCCGGCTCCCGACAACGCCAGACATTGGGCGACCTCCTCGAATTGAAGGTGACTCAGGGGTGCCAGGGCGAACGAGCCCTGGAAGGTGACGTGCTTGCCGGCGACGGAGGACCACAGCAGGGATCCGTCGCCGTCGGTGCCGGGCAGGGAGACGACCGCGGTGACGGCCGTCCGGCCGCCGGGGGTGGTGATGGCCAGGGGCCCGTCGCCGGCGTCCGCCTCACGGGTGATCCGCCAGGGCACGGTGCCGGGGACGCGCGCGGCCGTGCCCAGGCACACGGCCCCGGTGAGGGCGAGGGCGGGGTGCCAGCCGGGCACGGTCAGGGCGCGGGCCGCGATGCCGCCGCCGGCGCCGGGCAGTACGGCCGCGATCTTGGGGAAGGCGCCGCCGGGCGGCCAGCCGAGCAGTCCGGCCGCGGCGGCGCGCAGCGACTCCAGGCGCCGGAGCAGGTCGCCGCCGGCGGTGAACAGGGCGGCCTCGTCGGGCACCTGGAGCGAGCGCGCGTCGACGAAGACGTAGGTGTTGGCGCTCGCCACCATCGACACCTCCACGCGCCGCCCGTCGGCCCGGAGCACCGTCCGGGTGCTCCCGGTGGGCAGCAGTTCGGTGAAGGGCACCGGGCGCGGCTGGACGAAGGTGACGGTGAAGCCGGCCTCGTCGCGTTCGGCCCGGTCGACCTCGCACACCACGCTGTCGCCGTTGTTGCGCACCCGCACCCGCACCCGGGCGCCGGGCACGAGCCGCGGCAGCATCCCGGAGCGGGCGGCGGCGACCACCGACGCGAGCGCCGAATGGCCGCAGGAGCCGCGCAGGTCGAACCGGTCGGGCGCGCCGGGCAGGGCCTGCACGAACCGGTAGTCGAGGTCGAACATCGGGTGCGCGGACGGCTCCACCAGGGCGATCTTCAGTACGTGGGCGCCGCCCGCGGAGGTCAGGTAGCGGCGGGCCTCGGTCAGGTGGCCCAGCAGTGCCGTCTCCTCGCGCGGCAGCCGGGCGGCGTCCAGCACGAACGTCGGGCAGGGGGCGCCGGCGGCGTGGGCGAGGTGGCCGATCATGCCGCCACCGCCATGGCGGGTGGCGCGAAGTCGCCCGCGGCGCCCTGGAACCGCTCCCGCCACACCTCGTGCACGAGCAGCGCCCACAGCGTCGACGACGTGGTGTCGTCCGGGCGGTGGGCCTGTGCGTCGAACAGGGCGTCGACGGCGGCGCCGTCGAGCCGTCCGTCGGCGGCCAGCCGGGCGGGCGTGAGCAGGTCCCGCGCGTGCTCCCACAGGGCCGTGCCGGGGGTGAGCATCGCGGTCACCGGCAGGGTGAAGGGCTGCTTGGGCCGGTCGAGCACGCTGTCGGGCAGCAGCCCCCGGGCGGCCGCGTACAGGGTGCGCTTGACCTGGTCGCCGTCGATGCGCAGCGCGTCGGGCAGCGCCCGGCCCAGGGCCACCACGGACCGCTGACAGAACGGCAGCCTCACCTCGATGGAGCCGGCCATGCTCAGGTGGTCGACGCGGCGCAGGTGGTAGGCGGGCAGGCGGTGGCCGAGTTCGAAGCGGGTGATGCGTTCCAGGACGCTGCCGGGCCCGTGCAGCAGGTCCTCGCGGGCCGCCTCGGGCAGCGGGGGCACGTCCCGCAGGTGGTCGCGGTAGGCGTCGGTGTAGAGCCCGGCGCGCGTGGCGGCCGGGGCGGCGGAGAGCGCGTCGAGGTAGGCGGTGCTCCAGTCGCCGCCGGCCGCGGCCGCCCGGGCGGCGGCGCGCATCCGCGCGTAGCCGCCGAACACCTCGTCGGCCGCGTCCCCGGTCAGCGCGACGGTGAACCCGGCCTGCCGTACGGCCCGGAACAGGGCGTACGTGCTCAGGGTGATCGGGTCGGCGTTGGGCTGGCCGAGGTGGCGGACGGTCTCCTCCAGCAGGGCGGGGAAGCCGGCCGGGTCGATCTCGACCTGGTGGTGCTCCGTGCCGGCGTGCTCGGCGACGGCGCGGGCGAAGTGCCGCTCGTCGAACGGCCAGTCGCCCCGGTAGGCGATGTTGAAGGAGTGCACGGGGCCGTACTCGGCGGCCAGGGCGGTGACCAGGCTGGAGTCCAGGCCCCCGGAGGTGATCAGGGCGACGGGCACGTCGGCGACGAGCAGCCGGCCGACCTCCTCCCGCAGCCGTTCGCGCACCCGCTCGGGGGCCCGGCCGGGCTCGGGCAGTTCGGCGGCGGCCGGCACCCGCCGCCCGCGGCGGGGCGTGCCGCCCAGGTCGCACACGAGCGTGGTGCCCGGCGCCAGTGCCTCGACGTCCTCGAACATGGTCCGCTCGCCGAAGGGCGTACGGGTGGCCAGGTAGGCGTCCAGCGCGGTGTCCCGCATCCGGGCGCCGACCGGGCCGAAGCCCAGCAGGGCGGGGATCTCGGAGGCGAAGTGCAGGGAGCGGGCGGCCTCGTCCCACCGGAGGTAGAGCGGCTTCATGCCGATCTCGTCGGTGGCCAGCAGCAGCCGGGGCACCTCGCCGCGCCGGTCGACCAGCGCGACGGCGTACATGCCGTCGAGGTGTTCGGTGAAGTCCTCGCCGTACTCCAGGTACAGGGCGGGGATGACGTTGCCGTCGCAGCGGTCGGCGAAGACGTGCCCGCGGGCGCGCAGGCGGCGGCGCAGCTCGTCGTGGTTGTAGATCTCCCCGTTGAACACGGCCTGGACGGGGCCCCCGAGCCCGTACGGCTGCTGTCCGCCGTGCGGGTCGACGACGGCGAGCCGGTCGTAGCCCAGGCCCCAGCCGGGGGCCCGGGTCATGCCGGTCGCGTCCGGGCCGCCGTGCCGCTGGAGGGCGGCGACGGTGCACATCTCGTGCGGTGTGGCCACCGCGTTGAAGTAGCCGTGGATCCGGCACATGTCTGCCTGTCTTTCCGTGCGGGGACGACGGGTCAGCGGGGCGTCGTCGACAGATAGCGCTCCCCGCTGTCGGGGAAGACGGTGACGACCGTGGCGCCCGCCCAGCGGGGGTGCGCGGCCACGGTCCGGGAGGCCCACGCGGCGGCCCCGGAGGACACCCCGACGGGCAGTCCGGTGGCGCGCACCACGTCGCGTACGGTGGCGGCCGCCGCCTCGTCGGGCACGGCGAGGACCTCGTCGACGAGGGTGAGGTCCGTGATCTCGGAGACGTAGCCGGCGCCGATGCCGGGGATGCCGTGCGGGCCCGGCTCGCCGCCCGACAGCACCGCGGAGCGGGCCGGCTCCACGGCGACGACGTGCACGTCGGTGCGTTCCTTGAGGTAGCGGGCGGTTCCGGTGAGGGTGCCGCCGGTGCCCACCCCGCACACCAGGACGTCGACGCGGCCTCCGGTGGCCTCCCAGATCTCCGGTCCTGTGGTGTCGTAGTGGGCGCGGACGTTGGCCGGGTTGGTGTCCTGGTGCGGCACCCACGAGCCGGGCAGGGAGCGCTGGAGCTCCTCGGCGTGCGCCCAGGCGGCCATGAGACCGTCCCCGTGCGGGACCAGGACCACCTCGGCGCCCAGTTCGCGCAGGATCAGGCGGCGCTCCTCGGTGGCGTTGTCGGGCATGACGACGACGCAGCGGTGGCCGCGCCGGGCGCACAGGGCGGCCAGCGAGATGCCGGTGCTGCCCGAGGAGCACTCGATGACGGTGCCGCCGGTGGCGGGCAGCCGCCCGGACTCCTCGGCGGCGCGCATCATGGCGAGCGCGGCCCGGTCCTTGACGCTGGAGAGCGGGTTGAACATCTCCAGTTTGGCGAGCAGGGTCACGCCGTCGGTGAGGCCCGGCAGGTCGACCCGCAGCAGCGGGGTGCCGCCGACCAGGTCCTCCAGCGACCGGGCGATGGAGGCGGCCCGGCCGGGCCGCAGGTCCGTGTCTGTCGTCACTTTTCCCCCAAGTCATCGGGTACGGCGGCCGGTTCAGGCGGCGAGGTGTCCTCCGGCGGCCGTCAGGTGACGGACCGCGGCCTGCTGCAGATGGGTGATGTCGCTGGAGACGGTGGCGAAGGTGAACCCCTCGGCGAGCCGTTTGGCGGCGCTCTCGCCGTCCAGGACGTGGATGCCGCAGGCGATGCCGGCCCGGCCGGCGGCGTCGGTGACGCGGACCAGCGCGGCCTCGAGCGCGTCGGCGGTCGCGGGATCGCCGAACCAGCGGGCGCCCAGGGCCGCGGAGAGGTCCGCGGGGCCCACGTAGACGGCGTCGAGTCCCTCGGTGGCGCAGATGGCGTCCAGGTTCTCCAGCGCGGCCGCGGTCTCGATCATGACGATGCAGGCGACCTGGTCGTCGATCTCGGCGGGCACGTCGCCCAGGCGCAGCCCCGCGCGCACCGGCCCGGCCAGACTGCGGGTCCCCGCCGGGTGGTGGCGGCAGGCGCGTACGACGGTGAGCGCCTGCTCGGGCGTCTCGACCATGGGCACGACCACGCCGCGCGCACCGGTGTCGAGGGCGACACCGATGGCCACCGGGTCCGGCGAGGGGACCCGGATGACCCCGGCGGAGCGGCCCCGGGCGTCGACGGCGAGCATCGCGGCCTGCCAGCCCGGCTGGTGCATGACGCCGTGCTGGCCGTCGACGCCGAGGTAGTCGTAGCCCAGGCCGGCGATGCGCTCGGTGGCGGCCGGGTCGTTCAGGGCGATCCAGTAGCCGACGAGCCGTTCACGCTCGCGCAGGCGCCGGGCGAAGGACCCCGGCTCCTGGGCTCGGGGGCCGCTCATGCGCCCTCCTCGATGGCGTAGCTCCGCTTCCCGTCCAGGCCCACCGGCACGTCGCCGTTGATGGAGACCCGGTGCAGCACGCGCCGGTGGCGGTCGTAGTCGTTGACGGCGTAGTGCTGGGTGGCGCGGTTGTCGAAGATGAGGACGTCGCCGGGGCGCCAGGTCCAGCGCGCGGTGTTCTCCGGGCGCCGTACGTAGGACTGCAGCACGTCGAGGAGGGGGCGCGACTCGCGCGGCGTCAGGCCGACCAGCCACTGGGCGAAACCGCCGAGGAAGAGGACCGGCTCGCCGGACTCGGGATGGACCCGGACCACGGGGTGGGCGGTCTCGAACCGGCGGGCCAGGAAGGCCTTGCGGACCTCCTCGCCGCGCTCGGTGCCCAGGCGCGGCTGCTCGGCGTGGTTGGTGTGCACGGCCCACAGCCGGTCGGCGATCTCCCGCAGCTCGGCGGGCAGGTCCCTGTACCCCGCGACCGCGTTGGCCACGAGGGTGTCGCCCCCGTACGGCGGGAGGACCACGCTGCGCAGCGTGGTGCCCAGGGAGGGGGCGGTGGTGAAGCTGATGTCGGTGTGCCAGTGGTCGGCGCGCTGGTCCTCGCCGTCGACCGGGATCACCTGCGCGGCGGCGTCGACGGTCCGCATCATGGGGTGCTTCCGCGTCAGCGGCCCGAACCGGCCGGCGAAGGCCAGCTGCTGCGCGTCGGTGATCTCCTGGTCGCGGAAGAAGAGCACCTTGTGCTCCAGGAACGCCTCGTGGATCTGGCCGAAGACCGGATCCGGCAGTTCCGTGGAGAGGTCGACGCCCGTCACCTCCGCGCCGATACGGCCGCCGATTCTGCGTATGTCAAAAGGGGACACCGGTTTTCCTTCCGAACTCGTTCAGAAGTCCGCGTCTCCCGGGATGGGTCTCACGGTCCGCCGCCCGGAAAAGAAATAAGGGGGCGCGGATCGGCCACGGGAGCGGTTGCCGGCAGCACAGGGCAGGGGCGGCCGGACTGGACGGCACCGAGCCAACCACGGAGCGCTCGCTTCCGGCCATGGCTTCCCGCACGAGTGCGACGACTTGGCCAACTCGCCCGCCGGACCGCCCGGAGGGGCCGGCGGACCCGACCTGTTCAAGTCGTCGGCAGCCCGGCCCTCCTCCTTGCCGCCGCGCCGACCGGCGTGGTGGGCTCGGAGAATCCCGAACCACCTTGCGCCGCTGCCGAATTCCCCTCAGCAGGCGGATTCACCCGCGCGAAAGGGCCCCCATGAAACTCGGCGAGCTGCACCCCAACATCCGGCTGCGCATAGGCGTCGGATTCGTCCAGCGCCTGCTGGCCGTCATGCTGATGCCGCTGCTGGTGATCCGGCTCTCGGAGCTGTACGGGGCCGCCGCGGCCGGTGCGCTGACCCTGGCGGTCGCCGGGGCGGGCATCGCCGCGAACTTCCTCGGCGGGCACCTCGCCGACGTGTACGGGCGTCGCCCGGTGCTGGTGGCCGGCGAACTCGGCGCGACCCTGAGCTTCGCCCTGCTGGCGCTGGCCAACTCGCCCTGGTGGTCCTCCGGCTGGGCGACGTTCGCGCTGTTCCTGCTCAACACCTGCTGCGCCCAGCTGGCCACGCCCGCCGCCGAGGCGATGATGGTCGACGTCTCCACGCCCGAGAGCCGGCCGCTCGTCTACACGATCAACTACTGGTCGGTGAACCTCGCCTTCACCGTCGGCGCGCTCATCGGCGGTTTCTTCTACGAGGGCCACTTCGCCCGGCTGCTGACGGGCGCGGCCGTGCTGAGCGCGCTGACCACGGCCGTGATCGGACGCTGGCTCAGCGAGACCGCGCCGCGCACCGGCAAGGACGTCGCCCGCGGCGTCGGTGCCATGCTGCGCGGCTACCTGGCCGTCGCCCGCGACACGGTGTTCCTGCGGGTGCTGGTCGCGGCGGCGCTGATCTCGTCCGTCGAGATGCAGATCGGCTACTACATCGCCGTCCGGCTCTCCGACGAGTTCCCCACCCAGGTCCTCGCCCGGTTCGGCTCCTGGGCACCCGCCGTGGACGGCACGGCGATGCTCGGCATCCTGCGGGCGGTCAACGCCGCCCTGGTGGTGGTGCTGGTGCTGTTCGCCAAGAGCCTGCTGACCCGGCTGAGCGACCGGGCGCGGCTGTACGCCGGCATCACCGTCTTCGCCGTCGGCTACATGGTCTGGGCGGTCAGCAACACCGGCTGGGTGCTCATCGCCGCGGCCGTGGTGCTCACCGTGGGCGAGATCGCCGCGGTCCCGGTGCGCCAGGCGCTGCTGGCCGACCTCGTCGACCCCGAGGCCCGCACCAAGTACATGGCCGCCTACGCCCTCAACGCCCGGGTGGGCCTGCTCGTGGCCTCCCTGTGCGTCACCCTGGGCGCCTTCGTCCCGTCCCTGGCCATGAGCCTCCTCTACGGCACGGCCGGCGCAGCCGCGATCCTCCTGTACCGCTCCCTCCTCCGCGTACGCGAGGACCGCCGCTCCCGCGAACAGGAACAGACACCCGTACAGACCGCCTGAGAACGCTCCCGCCGCTCTCCGCGCTCTCCGCGCTCTCCGCGCTCTCCGCGCTCTCCGCGCTCTCCGCGGGCAATCGTGCCGCAGGGCGGCACGGGTGGGCGCGACGGCACCCCGCAAGCGCCGGGCTGCGCAGCCCACCCCCGGCCCACACCGACGCGGAGCACCCGCAAGGCACCGGTCAGCACGACCACCCCCGCACCAACACCGGGCACCCCACGAACAGGGCCCGGGGCCACCACCGCCCCCGCGCCAGCGGCTGAGCAGCCTCAGAGATGCCCCCACCCACCCCCGCCACAGAGCATGGTCGCCGCGGGCAAGCCGCCCGGACCTTCTCCCGGATGAGGTGCTGAGCAGTGACGGTGGACATCGCACAGAGCAACACGCGCGGCATTGCCTCGCTCTTCAACTCGGCCGTGGCCGCCTGGGCCATCGCCGCGGCGTGGGAGATCGGCGCACTCGACGAACTGCACCGCGCCCGCACCCTGGACACCGCGGACTTCGCGGACCGCGGCGGCCTGGACCCCGCGTCGACCACGGGCCTGTTCCGCGCACTGTCCGCGGTGGGCCTGGTGCGGCGCGAGGGCACGGTCGTCACCGCGCTGGACGGCTTCGACGAGATGTACCGCAACAAGTCCTTCTTCCACTGGCTGGCCCGGGGCAGCGCGGAACTCTTCCAGCAGATCCCGGCCGTGCTGCGCAACGAGAACCGCACCGGCTCCTTCTACCGGCGGGACTCCGCCGCCATCGCCTTCGCCTGCCGCGAGATCGACCAGGTCACCTACGCCCCCGCGTTCTGGGCGGCGATGGGACGGGTGGAGTTCCCCTTCACCCGGGTCGCCGACCTCGGCTGCGGCAGCGGGGCCCGGCTGATGCAGATCCTCGACCGCCACCCCGGCACCACCGGCACGGGCATCGACATCGCCCGCCCCGCGCTGGAGGTGGCGCGCGCGGAGGCGGACGCGGCGGGCCTGGCCGACCGCACCGCGTTCCTGCACGGCGACGTCCTGAGCCTCGAACCGCGGCCCGAGTACGCCGACGTGGAACTGCTGACGTGCTTCATGATGGGCCACGACTTCTGGCGGGACGGCCGGCGCGAGAACGCGATCGCCACCCTGCGACGGCTGCGCGAGGCCTTCCCGTCCGCCCGCCGGCTGCTGATCGGCGACGCCACCCGCACCGACCTGCCCGACACCGAACTGCCCGTCTTCACCCTCGGTTTCGAGCTCGGCCACGACCTGATGGGCACGTTCCTGCCCACCGTCGCCGACTGGGAGTCCGTCTTCGCCGAGGGCGGCTGGGAGCTGGTGCGCACCAACCGCATCGAGATGACCGTGGGAGAGGTCATCTTCGAACTGGCCTGACCCGGAAGAGGCCGAGTGATGACGACATTCGCGACCGCGGTCGCCGAGGCCCTGGCCGGCTGCGGCATCGACCACGCCTTCGGCCTGGTCGGCGGCGGCAACATCCTGGCCACCGCCGCGCTGACACGGGCCGGTGTGCACTACACGGCGGCCCGGCACGAGGGCGGCGCGATGGCCATGGCCGACGCCTACTTCCGGGCCACCGGGCGGGTGGCCGTGTGCACGACCACGCACGGGCCGGGGCTGGCCAACACGGCGACCGCGCTGGCCGAGGCCGCCAAGAACCGCAGCGCCGTCGTCCTGCTGTGCGGCGACGCCCCGGTGGCGGGCCCGCGCGCCCACGACATCGACCAGAGCGCCCTGGCCGCCTCCCTGGGGGTGCCCGTCGTCCGCCCGACGGACCCGGACACGGCGGTGGAGGACACCGTACGGGCCGTGCGCACCGCGACCACCGCCCAGTGCCCCGTGGCACTGTTCCTGCCCGGCGACCTGACCGACCGCGAACTGTCCGCCGTACCCGTGGCGCCGCCGCAGGCCCGCGCCGAGGCCGACGAGATCCTCACCCTGCCACCCGGTGCCCTGACCGACCGCGAACGGCCCCCCGTACCCGTGCCCGCGGCGTCACCACCGCAGGCCCACTCCGAGGAGTCCGCCGAGGTGGACGAAATCCTCACCCTCCTGTCCGCCACCCGCCGCCCGCTGCTCCTGGCCGGGCTCGGCGCCTGGCGATCGGGGGCGGCGAAGATCCTCATCGACCTCGGTGACCGGCTCGGCGCGCTGCTGGCCACCACGGTCATGGCGAACGGCATGTTCGCCGCGCACCCCGCCGCGCTCGGCCTGTGCGGGGGTTTCGCCTCCCCGCCGGCGGCCGCCCTGATGGGCGAGGCGGACCTGGTGCTGGCGTTCGGCGCCGGCCTGGACGGCTTCACGCTGCACGGCGGACGGATCCTCGACCCGGCCGCCCGCGTCGTCCAGATCACCCTGGAGGGGGCCCGCGCGCCCCGCGCGGACCTCGCCGTACGCGGTGACGCGGCGGCCGTGGCCACCCGGCTGCTGGACGCGGCCGACGCGCACGGCATCGCCCGTTCCCCGTGGCGCGAGCGGGCCGCCGCCTCCGGTGCGCTCCGGCGCGCCGCCGACGGCTGGGCCGCCCTGCCCCACCCCGACGCCTCCGGCGGCGGCCGGATCGACCCGCGCACCCTGACCCGGGCGCTGGCCCCGCTGCTGCCCGCCGAACGCACGGTCGTCCTGGACGGGGGCCACTTCATCGGCTGGCCGGCCATGTACTGGCCGGTGCCTGACCCGGCGGGGCTGGTGTTCACCGGCGCCGCCTTCCAGAGCATCGGGCTGGGCCTGGCGGGCGCGGTCGGCGCGGCCGTGGGCCGGCCCGACCGCACCACGGTGGCCGCCGTCGGCGACGGCGGGGCGCTGATGGGCCTGCCCGAGCTGGAGACCCTGGTGCGCTCGGGCCGGTCGGCACTGGTGGTGGTCTACGACGACGCGTCCTACGGCTTCGAGGAGCACATGTACGTGCCCCGGGGCGCGGACGCGGCCACGCTGCGCTTCGGCGACACCGACTTCGCCGCGGTGGCACGGGCGCTCGGGGCACGGGCCGTCACCGTACGCGGCACCGCCGACCTGGACGCCGTACCGGAGTGGACCGCCCGGGGAGCCGAGGGCACGCTGCTACTGGACTGCAAGATCTCCCGGAACGTACTGGCCCCGTTCCTGTCCGACCTGCTCGACCGCTGACCACGAAGGACGGATGTCCGTCGCGGGGCCGGGGGCCTTGGAGCCGAAGCGGACCGTGAAGCCCTCCTCGGGCTGGACGTGGACGATGACCACGTTCTGCCCGAACCCTCAGGCCGCGGGAAACTTCGGTTTCCCTTCTCCTGCTTGATCTGGGGTGCTCAGCCGGTCGGCCGGTTCAGTAGCGGTACCACGACCTGACGCGCAGTGGCTGCTTGGCCGAGGCGGAAAAACTTCACTTGGCCCATGGCGTGTGTGCGCTCCAGGTAGCCGGCTGCCTCCAGTTCGCGGCGTACCCGGGAGAAATGCGGGGCAGGCACACCGATCAGCTCGGCCAATTCGGCCGCCGTGCGCTCGACGCTGCTCTCCAGGCCGCCCAAAATCGCGTACGTCATCAGCACGTTCTGCTTCAGGTGCGACAGATCGCTTATACGTGCCTGCAGAGCTTCAAGCTCTGGGTACGGGTTGTTGCGTGCCATGATCAGGCCCTTCGTCGCTGCGCCGGGCGGCCCGGCAGGCTCGGCAGGTGGTAGGCGGCTGCCTCTTCGGACTGTTCCCGCCCGGAGAGGCTGGAGACGATGTGCGGAGTCACCCGGTACTTGATGGTCCGGCCGATCATCTCGGCCACCAGAAGCATCTTGTGCTCGGCAAGCTTCTTCGCCATCCTCCTCGTCGCCTGCGGGGTCAGCCCAAGGTATTCGGCGGCTTCCACCGCCGTGGCGCCGCCCTTGCCGTTGTACGTCATGATCCCGCAGTAGAAGAACAGCCGAAACTCGTTACCGGTGATCCCCGAGTCAGCCGCGAGCATGGCGAGCACCCGCTCAAAGCTGAACTGCCCGTGTCGGCCGCCGAAGGCGTAGGACCGACGTGGGACACCCTCGTCTTCCTGCTCCACCAGCTCATGGACCTCACCAGTCGCGGTGTTGATCAACGCACGGCTGCGCCCCCGACTCGACACTTGTGCCCCCCGACCCGTGCTTCTCTCTGACACTGCCGACATTACCATTGGCGACATGTCGCCGATGGTCATCGAAGGAACTCCACCATTCCGCTGGTGACCGTAGACGACATGACCATCAGCGACATGTATCGGCATCTCAAAGTGCCGATATAGGCATCCCAGGGTGCCAATCTTGCAGGCATATACGCAGGTCAAAGCAGTGCGGAGGCTGCGCCCTCTCTATACGGCGAAAGGAACACGGCACAGCGGCCCGACATAGGGGACGCCCTGCGGTACTCGCGCAAGCGCTCCGTTCCTCGGGGAGGGCCTCTCCGCGTTACTTCATCTGTCCCTGAGTGCCACCGGGTGTCGTCGATCATTCACAAGGCGTGGCTGATGTCAGTGGTGGTACCGGTACACACGCGCGCCTGCTCGCCAAGCTGCGGGTATCGCTGTGGCCGGCTTTCCTGGGCTGAGGACCAACTATGACGAACGTCTGTTGGCCCTGCTGCTGATGGAGGGTCGGTCACAGCATCGAGGAGCCTGTGCACCACGTACAGGATGAGGTGGTTGCGGTACCGGAGTCCTGCCCCCCAAGGCCCCGGTACTGCGGTCTCCTGCTGTTGGCGCACGTCGCTCGTGGCACAGGCGGCAGTCAAAAGGCGCCGTGGGAAGCCGTACCCGCCGTCATGAGGGAACGATGATTGTACGGCTGGCTTGCTACGACCGTGTGACGGCTGCCATCACCCGTGAGCGCAGAGGTTCGGCGGTCAGCGCGTCCGCGAACTGCCAGGAGTAGTTGGTGACCTCTTCCTCTTGCAATTCGACCGCATCGACAGTGGTCCGGAACAGGAACCGGAAGTCGAAGTGCAGGTGCTCAGGCTCACCCTTGTCATCGTTCGCCGGGATCGAGTGAACGTCGATGTGCACAGGCGCGTCAGCGCTCGGCTCCACCTGGTCACTGCTGATCCCGGTTTCCTCGGCCAGCTCACGCAGGGCGGCGTCCTGGAGAGTCGCGTCGCTGTCCTCAACGTGTCCGCCGGGCAGCAGCCACTTGCGCAGTGCCCGGTGCTCGATGGTGAGGACGCGTCCGTCCGGGCGGACCAGAACAGCACCGGCGGTGACGTGTCCGCGGAATTCCTTGCGTGAGGCGATCGTGTTGCCGGCCTGCTCGATCACCTCGGACAGGATCGAGAGAGCGTTCTTCTCATCTGGGTGGTCGGCCAGATAGGCAGCGACGGTACCGCTCACGTGTTGCGCGGTGATCGACATGGGGTTGCTTCTCCTAGCGGTTGAAGTAGTTCAGCCACGTTCCGGCGATGGCCGCGCGGTCTGCGGCGTCGACCTCGTGCATACCGGTCCCGAGGCAGCCCCGGGCCAAATTCCGGACGCCCGCAAGGATCTCCGCCTGAACGAGGTGGATGAACGGGCCCACACTGGCACCGTGCAGGAAGTTGACGGCGTTGCCACCGTTGAGCAGGTAGAAGTAGTGCCCGGTCGTCTGATAGCGGGTGATGTGCTCCCCGTTCGGGGTTCGCTGGTACACGTTGGGCAGGCCGGCCAGGTCAAGCTCGTCTTCACTGCTGGTGACTGTGGCCACGTAGGCGCCGTTCCGCAGGGTCGAAAAATCTTCCCCCCGGAGCGACACGGCACCGGTCGCGCACAGGATCAGACCGGCCCCGTGCAAGGCGGCGTCGCGGTCCCTGGCGACGGTGAAGCCCTGCGAGAGCGCCTGTGTGCGGCGGACGGGGTCGAGGTCGTAGACGGTGACCTGTACGCCCTTGGCATGCAGCAGACGAGCGATGCTGGAGCCGAGTTTGCCGAAGCCGATCACGAGGGCCGGGCGGCCGTGCAGGATGTCCCCACGGCTACGCATCAGGGCTTCCGTCGAGAAGACCACCGACTGCCCCACAAGGAAGTCCTCGGGGTCCTTCAACGGGGAGCGGGCGACGGAGAGCACCGGACAGGGCAGCTTCTCCATGTTGGCGTACCGCTTGTGGCCGTTCTCCGTGTCTTCGACAACGCCCAGGACTCGGCCCGAGAACCGCTCGCACAGGGCATCGAGTGCCGGCGCGAAGTACCCACCGACGTCGAGCAGTACAACAGATTCACCACCGGCCCGCGACTCGACGTAATCAACTACACTGTCCGCGTCCTCGAACAATTCTCGAGAGAGGGCGTCGCACTGTGTCGTCCTCTCGATCTCGCGGCGGGCGGTGAGGTCGACTGACTTGGGCTTGGGCAGCACGGCCCGCAGGTTGGTGCTGAGGCCCACGGCCCGCACGAAGGCGGGCCGCTCGGGCAACAGGTGCGTGATCAGGAAGGCGGACGGCCTTTCCTCCGGGACGAAGGTTTCCGCGATACGCGCGAAGTACGAGTCGAGACGTGCACGCTCGAACTGTTCCACTGACTCACTTCCCTTGGTCGGACGGTAAGGCTCAAGGCAGGCGGTGGCCCCGCGCCGGGGAACGGGATGGGCGCCGGGCGAGGACATGGGCTTGTGACGGCGCCTGTCGGCGAGTGGGCAGCGGATACACCCGGAGGGAGTACCGGGCGTCGCAGTCCGTCACGGTGAACACGAACACGCGGCCTGTGGTGAGAACGCCCAACGCGTGGTCGTAGGCGTGATCGCTGTCGGCCCATGCATGCAGCTCGACGTCAGGACGAGGTACGTCCGGACCTACGGCCACAAGGGGAGCGTTCCGGAGGGACGGGGCCTCGGAGTCCGGACACAGCAGCCGGGCGAGGCGGTAAGCCGCAGCCCGCACCCAGCGGGCGGCGAGCCGTGGAGAGCGGCCACGGTAGGTGGCGAGGAGGACCTCGCGGGAGCCGCTGAGGTCGTGGGCGGCCACCTCACAGCGGAAGGCGATGGACAACCGCATCGAGGCACGTGCAGAGGCCGGTGGGGTGAGCACCAGCACGGCCGGACTCACCGCGCCTGCTCCCGCGCTGATTCCCTCGCGGTGATGAGCCGTGTGAACTGGATCAGGTACAGCTCGACCTGAGCCGGAGTGAGGACGAGTACCGTTTCGCAGGTACCGCCGTCTTCGTAGTGAACGGTTACGGGCAGCCCGGCCTGCTGGGCGCGATGGTCGTAGATGGCGTCTCGCCGCATGGGCGTGACATACGCGACCGGCACCGGAACGGGGCGCAAGGTGGTCCCGTCCGATTTGGCACGCCAGTCCTCTCCCCCGCCCGGCGGACGCAGTTGGTAGGACGCCGAGGTGTCGCTCGGAAGGGCGACGGCTACGCCGATCCTCCCACCCTTGGCGAGGTCGAGCGCCAGGTCCCCGAGGCGGGGATGAAACGGTGCTCCAGCGCTTACCCCAGCGTTATGGATCGGGAGTTGCTTCGCTGTTCGTTCGGCCATGCCCCGAAGCTAGGAATGTCTCCGGGGCCCAATATGAACCGCAGGAATACGGCCCTCACCCGTCGAGGTGGAAGCGGTCCGACATGCGGCGGAGCTTCTCACGGGTGCTCGCCCGTTCGGCGTACACGATGCTGCGCAGGGTTGACCGGGCGATGGGGTGATTGCGGACGAGCTGGGGGGCGATGCGCTCGGCCTTCTCCAGTTCCTTCAGCGCCTTGTCGCGGTTCCCGTCCCACAACCAAGCGCGGGCCAGGTCCATGTGGTGTTGACCCCGACGGGAGTTGGGAAGTGACTCGATCAGTTCCTTACTCATGCGCCGGTTCATCAACAGCGCCTCGCGTTGCTCACGCATCTCCAGGGCAACGCTGATCGCGTGGATCTGCACATTGCCCGGCGAGAAGGTCAGGCTGTGACGGTCGTAGACCGGAGGGCCGGCGGCCTCCGTCATCCGCTTGGCCGCACCCTGCGCGTGCTTGACCCGGTCCTTCGCTTCGTCCTTACGACCGCCCCGCGCAGCCGATACCGCCGCGCGCAGTTGCAGTGACCCCCACGCCCGCACGGCCAGCGGCTCACCGCGGTCGTACTCCTGCTGCACGCTGCGAAGCGCCTTGTCCGACAAGGCGATGGCGTCATCCCAGTCCGCCGTGGCCCACATGTCCCAGACGCGCATCCAGTCGGCGACGGCAGGCATCACCGGGTCGCCCGACAGCCGTGCGGACCACGCGGCCCGTTCGCATGCCATGGCAACCAGTTCCGGGTGTCCAAGGGCGTGCGCGGCCGTGTGAGTGAACTTGCAGCACACCGCGTAGATCGCGTACGCCTCTTCCCGCTCATGGCCCGTGGCGACTTCGGCCAGGGCACGCGCCTCGCGGAACAGGTCGGGAAGCATCTGCATGATCGCCACGTTCGCGGCAGCGTCGCGAAGGCGGTGCAGACGGGTGGTCTCCTGCCACAGCTGACCGGCTCGGCGGGGTGCTCCGTCGAAGACGGGAGCGAGGTCGTAACGGCGCAGCTCGCGCATGATCGCTGCGGCGGAGACCTGCCACTGGTTCTCGGCCGGAGAACTGTTGTACGGCCGGCCGATCAGGTCGTTCGGGTGTACGTGCAGCTCCGAGGCGAGCAGGTTGAGCAGGCCGACGCGATCGAGTTCGATGTGTCCTCGTTCCATCTTGGACACCCATCCCTGCGTCTTGCCCAGGGCGGCAGCAAGGTCGGCCTGTGTCATGCCGAGGCGGAGCCTTGCACGGTGTGCGCGACGGCCGATCTCTTCGGCTTCTTCCAGCATCAGCGCGCCCCCCCGAGTGGTGAGGCGCCGACGTTCCAACGGGCGGCGAGGCATCGATGCTCCATCCGTAGGGGCTTCTATGACGAAGGTACCGAGGGCTCATACCAGGTGTGGAGTTCAAAGACGTCCACCACTCGGGGACAGGTCCCGTCGGTGAGGATGACGTGGTGGCACCAGACGTCGAACAGCTCGACCCGGCCCCAGCACGCTCTTCGAGTTCAGCCGCTTCACACGGCCACGATCGACCGGGCGGTGGTGTGGAACACCCTTTACTGGTGAACGCGGTAAAAGGACTTCGGCGATCTCGGCGTCGGATCCGGCGTTCCTCCTCGGCGTCCCGGACGGCGGCGGTGTACCTGATCGGCGTCCAGGCGTCCTCGACGACGACCACGATGACCTCGATGGCTCTGCCCGAACTGGAGACCCTGGTGCGCTCGGGCCGGTCGGCACTGGTGGTGGTCCACGACGACGCGTCCTATGGCTTCGAGGAGCACATGTACGTGCCCCGGGCACGGACGCGGCCACACTGCGCTTCGGCGACACCGACTTCGCCGCGGTGGCACGGGCCCTCGGGGCACGGGCCGTCACCATACGCGGCACCGACGACCTGACCGCCGTACCGGAGTGGACCGCCCGGGGGCAGAGGGCACCCTGCTGCTCGACTGCAAGATCTCCCGGGGCGTACTGGCACCGTTCCTCTCCGACCTGCTCGGCCGCTGACCACAAAGGAGGGTCCAGCCGAGGTGAACCATTCCGACCGGGCAGGCATGGGCGGTGTCGATCAGTCGTGTGGCTGCTTCTCACCGAGTGCGGCGCGGAGCCAGTCGAGCGATCCTGTTCCGAGGACCGCGTCCGCCAGGGCCTGACCGCTCTCGGTGACGATCCGGCCCCGGCTGTTGTCGATCCAGCGCTGGGCGTTGGCGTAGCCCTGGTCCCGGTACTCGATGCCCTGGATCATGCACTCCAGTTTGTCGGCGTCACGTGCGCAGACGGCTTCCGGGGACCCCTTCCCCTCGTACTCGGCGATCAGGTCGCACAGGGCACCGGCGAGGATCTCCGGCATGCCGGCAACCTGATCGGCGGTGATGTCCCGGGCATCGGCCTCGCCGTTGGTGTACTTCTTCCCGAGGTGGTTGATGTCACCGGTGCGGGTCTCTCCGGTGTCGTGCCAGACGGCTAGGAAAGCGGCCTGTGCGGGGTCGGCGCCTTCGAGTTTGGCGATGATCGTGGCGATGAGGGCGGTACGCCAGGAGTGATCGGCGACCGACTCCGGATCCTTGACGCCGGCCATCCACCATCCGGTGCGCTTGGTGTGCTTGAGCGTTCCGGCCTCGAACAGGAAACGCGCCACAGCGGTCAGATCCTCGGACACCGTCGGACTCCTCTCACGCCTCGGCGAGGCGGATTGCGTACCGGATGCTCTCCAGCTCCCGCCGTGCCTGTGAGGGGAGCTCCCGGCCATCCAATATCACGGGGAGCCCTCTACTGCTGGACTGCAAGATCTCCCGGAACGTACTGGCCCCGTTCCTGTCCGACCTGCTCGACCGCTGACCACGAAGGAGGGCCATCGATGCTCTCGTGGTCGCGGTGGCGCTTCGCGTCCCGGCACCCGTGCTGATGTCGGTCTCGGATCGCGACGACTGGTCGAACCCGTGCGGTGACCGCGTACAGATCAAGGACGTCTGAAGCTGGTGTTCCGTTCGTCGCGCATGGTGGTGATCACCTGCGGGCCGGTCCGGTTGGTCGCCGAAGGGCTGGGCATCCGGCAGATCGCCTCCCGACCGCACATCTCGCCGAGCACGGCGGCGTGCGCGTCTCTCCCGTCTTGACGAAACCGGGCGCGGCGACGCGCACCAGGACCGCGGCCATCGCCTTCCGTGAAGGACTGGCCGGGGCCCGCCACGGTGGCAGGTTTTCCCTGCATGAGAACACCGACCGCACCGGCACACGTCGGCTCAGTCGGCCGTACCGGGCTCCACGACCCACTCGGCCTTCAGCCCGCTCACCGAAGCGATCATGTCGAAGTCGCCGTCGTAGTGCAGGACCGTGGCCCGGTGCCGTTCGGCGGTTGCCGCGATGAGGACGTCGGCCAGCGACAGCGCGCGGTGGAAGCCGGCGTTCAGCGCCAGGCCCTGGATCTCGAGCGCCCGCTCGAACTCCTGATCGTTGCAGGGCAGGTGGTCGAAGCCGCGGAGCAGGGTACGCAGTCGCAGCGCTTCGGGCTTGCCGCGTGCCGAGTACAGAACCTCGTACTCCGTCGGGGCGCAGACCGCGAGGAGCCCGTCGTGGTCCAGCACATCCAGCCGCGCCCGCACCGCCGCCTTGCCCCGACGGGCCAGCGCCGACTTGTCGATGAGATAACGCCCCTTCACGCCGCCGAGGCCCCACCCTCACGCTTGAGCGTACCGTCCGGGTTACGTGGCCCGGTCTGCGAGCGGATCTCCGCGAACGCGTCCTCGAACTCCCCCTCGTCGATGGCGTCGAACAGCTCCCGGCGCAACCTCAGCTTCACCCCCTCCTCCATGGCCGCCCGTACCGCGGCGGCCTTGGTCTTCACGCCGTACACCCGCATCGCCTGCTCGACGATCTCGTCGTCCAGATCAATCACAGTCCTGGCCATCAGCCATCCCTCCACAGCCTGACAACACACCAACGATATCAATTTGAACTAATGAATGGTATCGAGGTGCCGACACGGACGCCCCTCTTCGGTGGCAGCCGACTTCCCGCTGCTCTCGCTGTCCGACCTGCTCGGCCGCTGACGGCAGAAGGAGCGGCCGGGACCCCTTTCCGGGGTCCCGGCCGCCCGCTCGGCGCCGCGGGGGATTCAGCCGCCGAGCAGTCCGGGGAGGGATCCGCGCAGGTGGTCGAAGGAGACGAGGTCGGGGACGGTCCAGCCGTCCAGGTCGTACTCGGACAGGCACTGGTCGGCGAACGCCTTGTAGTCGTCGAGCTGCCCGGAGGCGGTCTGGGCGAACAGCAGCTCGGCCCGGGTCGCCTCGTGGTTGCCGGCGTAGTTGCGCTCGTACAGCTCGTGCCGGCCGCCGAACTCGGTGCCCACCGCGTCCCACAGCAGTTTCAGCACCTTGACCCGCTCCTCGGCGCCGATGCCGCCGGAGCCGCGCAGGTAGGTGTCGAGGTAGGGGCGGATCTCCGGGTTCTTGAAGTCCTCGGCGCTGGAGTTGAGGTAGATCAGCCCGCTGGCCACGTCCTGCTGGACGATCTCCTTGACGCGCGGGTAGCCGACCTGCATGAACCACCGGTACGCCATGCCGTACTGCGGATTGGGCAGCACCGCGCCGTTGCGCCACTTCACCGGGTTGCGGGCGGCCGCGTCGGACAGCCCCCAGAACAGGTTGCGCCAGGCGAGCACCTCGCCCAGCCGGGTCTGGACGCCGCGGAAGTCCTGGGTGCCGGTGATCTCCAGGGCCTTGGCGAGGAGTCCGGCGATGAACTCCAGCTTCACCGCGAGGCGGACGCAGCCGTGGAAGGTGAAGCGCTCCATGAAGCCGGACTGCCCGGAGAACATCTGGACCTTGGCCGTGTCGCCGTAGACGAACACGTTCTCCCAGGGGACGAGGACCTTGTCCAGGACGAGGATGGTGTCGTTCTCGTCGAGCCGGGAGGAGAGCGGGTAGTCGAAGGGGCTGCCCATCACCGCGGACGTCGCTGTGTAGGAGGGCCGGCAGATCAGCTTCACGCCCTTGTCGCCGGTGGGCACGGTGGCGATGAGGGCGAACCTCTTCTCCTTCACCGGCAGTCCGTGGTGGGCGATGAAGTTCGCGTGGGTCAGCGCCGAGCCGGTGGCGACCACCTTGGCCCCGCTGACCACCAGGCCCGCGTCGGTCTCCTTCTCCACGCGCACGAACACGTCGGAGACCTTGTCGGGCGGCAGGTTGCGGTCCACGGGCGGGTGCACGATCGCGTGGTTCCAGTACAGGACCTTCTCCTGCGACTCGCGGTACCAGCGGCGCGCGTTGTCGTCGAAGGGCGCGTAGAAGTCGGCGTTGGCGCCCAGGGTGCCGAGGAACGCCGCCTTGTAGTCCGGGCTGCGGCCCATCCAGCCGTAGCTCATCCGGGACCAGGCCGCGATGGCCTGTTGATCGGCGACCAGGTCCTCGGCGGAGCGCGGGGTGGTGAAGAAGCGGTGCGTGTAGCCCGCCGCCGCCCCGCCGTCCGTGCGCGTGGTCAGCACGTCCCGGTGGGCGGGGTCGTGCAGGGCGTCGTAGAGGCGGGCCGTCATCCGCGCCGGGTTGGCGAACGCCGGGTGCGCGGTGACGTCCTTGACCCGGTCGCCGTAGAGGAAGACCTCGCGGTCGTCGCGCAGGCTCTCGAGGTACTCCTCGCCCGTCAGCGGCCGCGTCCGGGGTCCGTCCGCCGGGTGAGCGGCGGCATCCTGCTGATCGGTCATGCGTCTCATCGTGGCAGCCGCGACGCCCCCGGGCTTCTTCCCCCGTGCGGCACTGGGACCGGTCCGCGGGCGACGTGCCGAAGTCGCGGCCAGGGCGCGGTAGCGCAATCCGGAAGGTGCCCCGGCGGCCCGCCACGGTGTGAGGTCGGGTCAGCACCGCCTGGTGGTACGACCTGTCACGTCCCGGGAGGACTTCACGATGCTCACCGCCGACATCCCCACGCGTGCGCAGCTTGTCCGGCGCGCGGCCGACGTCGCGCCGCTGCTGCGCGAGAACGCCCAGAAGGCCGAGGACGACGGACGGCTCCAGGACGAGACGATCGAGGCGCTGGCCGGGGCCGGCGCCTTCAGGCTGCGGGTGCCCAAGCGGTACGGCGGCTACGAGGCCGACACCCGCACCCTGGTCGACGTGGCCACCGAGCTGGCCCGCGGCGACGGGGCCGCCGCCTGGACGGCGTCGGTGTACTGGATCCCCACCTTCATGACGTGCCTGTTCCCCGACAGCGTCCAGGACGAGGTCTTCGCCACCCCCGACGTGCGCGTCTGCGGCACGCTCAGCCCGTCCGCGCAGGCCGTCCCCGTGGAGGGCGGCATCGTCGTCAACGGCAGGTGGAGCTTCGTCAGCGGCGCCCGGCACGCCCACTGGCAGGAGGTCATCGCCGCGCAGGAGATGGCGCACGGCCAGCACCTGCCGCTGATGGCGCTCGTGCCCATGGACCAGCTCGAGATCGTCGACGACTGGGACACCTCCGGACTGCGCGGCACCGGCAGCGTCTCCACCGTCGCCAAGGACGTGTTCATCCCCCAGGAGCGCGTGCTGCCGCTGCCGGCCGTCCTGACCGGCAAGTACGCCTCCCGGCTCAACGCGGACTCCCCGGTCTACCGGGCCCCGCTGCTGCCGGTCGCCGCCGCCTCCTCGGTCGGCACCGCGGTGGGCCTGGCCCGCGCCGCCCAGGACGTCTTCTTCGAGCGGCTCCCGGACCGCACCCTGACCTACACCTGGTACGCCAAGCAGGCCGAGGCCCCCCTGACGCACCTCCAGGTGTCCGAGGCGGTGCTCAAGGCCGACCAGGCCGAGTTCCACGCGCACCGCCTGGCCGACCTCGTCGACTCCAAGGGCGTCTCGGGCGAGGAGTGGACGGTGCTGGAGCGGGCCCGCGCCCGCGCCGACATGGGCGCCGCGGTCCGCCTGGCCAAGGAGGCCGTCGACATCTTCGCCTCCGCCTCCGGCGGCTCGTCCGTCTACCGGGACGTGCCGATCCAGCGGATCACCCGCGACATCCAGGCCATGAGCCTGCACGCCCTGATGAACCCGAACACCAACGCCGAGCTGTACGGCCGCATCCTGTGCGGCCAGCAGCCCAACACCCTCTACATCTGAGCTCGTTCCGACGCCGTTCCGCGACAGAGAGCAGAGAGAGCAGACTCATGACCACGCAGACCACCACCGCCCCCGCCGTCGAGATCTCCGACGAGGACAAGGCCGCCGTCGCCTCCATCCCCCAGCGCATCGTCGAGGCGTGGGCCGCCTACGACGCCGACGCCTTCGCCGAGGTGTTCACCCCGGACGGGACCCTGATCCTGCCGGGCGTGTACGAGAAGGGCCGCGACGCCATCCGCGCCTTCGCCGCCGCCGCCTTCGCGGGCCCCTACCAGGGCACCCGCGTCACCGGCACCCCGATCGACATCCGCTTCGCCAACGAGGGCGCGGGCGTGCTGATCACGCGTGGCGGCATCCTCGCGCCGGGCGAGACCGAGCCGGCGCCCGAGCGTGCCGTCCACGCGTCCTGGGTCGTCGTCAAGCGGGACGGCCGGTGGTTCCTCGGCGCCTACCAGAACAGCCCGCGGCACGCCGCGTGAGCGCGACAGCCCCCTTCACGGAAGAGAGAGGTGACAGCGATGGCCGGCGCACGGGGTGACCGCGCGGTGGTGCTCGGCGGCAGCATGGCGGGGCTCCTGGCCGCACGGGTGCTCGCCGATTCCTACGGCGAGGTCCTGGTCGTCGAGCGCGACGACATCGGCGGGTCCACCACGGCGCGCAGGGGCGTTCCGCAGGGCCGGCACGTCCACGGGCTGCTCGCCCGTGGACAGCAGGTCCTCGACGAGCTCTTCCCCGACTTCACCGAGGAGGCCGTCGCCGCGGGCATCCCGACCGGCGACCTCGGCGAACTGCGCTGGTTCTTCGGCGGCCGGCGGCTCAGCCCCCGCGCCACCGGGCTGGTCTGCGTGTCGGCCACCCGCCCGCTGCTGGAGAGCCGGGTGCGCGCACGCGTCGCCGCACTCGGGAACATCACCTTCCTGGAGCGCCACGACATCACCGGCCTCGTCACCGACGAGGCCGGCGCGAACGTGACCGGCGTACGGGTGCAGGGCCATGACGCGGACTCGACGGAGCGCACGCTCACCGCCGACCTGGTGGTCGACGCCACCGGCCGCGCCTCCCGCACCCCGGTGTGGCTGGAGGAGCTGGGCTACGGACGCCCCGAGGAGGACCGGATCCGGATCGACCTCAGCTACACGACCCGCCTGTTCCGGCTGCGCGACGAGTCGGTCCTGGACGGCGACCTGTCGATCAACCCGGTCACCTCGCCGACCCACCGGCGCGGGGCGTTCCTGTCCCGCATCGAGGACGGTCTGGTCGTGGTGTCCCTGACCGGCGTACTGGGCGACAGCGCACCCGCC
>NZ_JBITCL010000022.1:0-19691 GCF_044453165.1 Streptomyces sp. NPDC051740
AGAGCCTCGGCTGGAAGACACCCGCCGAAGCCCTCAACGACCATCTACTATCGATCACATAAGCCGGTGTTGCATCCACTGGTTGAACCCGGTCAGTTCCGCTCCCGGAAATTCGTCCGGGCGCTCGACCGCCACCGGATGGCCGGATCAATAGGGAGAGTCGGAGCCGCTGGCGACAACGCGGCCATGGAGTCCTTCTTCAGCCTGCTGCAGAAGAACGTCCTCGACCGCCGTGTCTGGGCCACCCGCGAAGAACTCCGGATCGCGATCGTGACCTGGATCGAGCGGACCTACCACCGACGCCGCAGACAAGCCTCACTCGGCCGGCTGACCCCCATCGAATTCGAGACCGTCATGACCACGTCGGCTCTCCAGGCCGCGTGACCGAACCTGTCACCCGAACCTGCATCAGACCCCCTTGTATGGGGCAGAGGCTACGGACGTGGACCACATAGTGTCCGGTGATGACCACAGCATGGCCAACCTACAGACCGGAGCCTCCCCCCTTCGATCGCCGGTGTGCCGAGTGGAATCACCACGCCGACGACGAGGGGCCCTGCCTCGTCACCACGCCCGCTGACCAGCCCATTTCACCCGCCAGCACAGGATGAAAGAGGTTCAGTGAGTTCATGACGACGTACCACCACACCATGATCCACCACCCGCATGATCCCTGAAGACGGACCCTGGTCTTCTGGGTGCGGCAATCAGGACGGTGGCCTCGAAGCGGACCGCGAGTTCGTCGAATCGTGTGACGACCGCCCGGTTGCGCTTGAGCCGGTTGATCCCTCACTCGACCGCGTGCCGGGCCTTGCAGTCCTCGCGGTCGAAGGCCGGAGGCCGACCGTCTTCCGGGACATCCCTGAGCCGCGGCCCCTGGGGTCCTGGCGAAAGTGGATCCTGTTCGCCGGTGATCACGCCCTGTGGGGCGGGTCCCGGTGGGAGCCGGCGACAGGTTCTCACGGCGATAGGCACACCGCGCCCTCGGGGTTCCGGGGAACGGAGGGCTGCTGTTCCTCGTCCTCTCCCGGGTCCTCCTGAGGGTTCCACGGCATCCAGGTGAAGGGGTCGTCGGTGGCGAGCGGTCCCATGGGGCCGAACTCGGACTTCTCACGACGAGGAAGAACGACTTCTGTCCGCGCCACCGCGAGGGCGGCGGACGGTAATTCACCGCGCGACCCGTTCAGCTCTCGCGTAAAAAGAAAGACGTTACCCATTTCTGCCTCTCATCGAGTGCCCGAATGAGGGGATGCGCCGCGCATCGTAATGGATGATCTACGCCCATCCCACCATGACATATTTGACGCGATGGTCCATTTGAAACAGTAAGCAACAGGCTAAGGCAGCCCCAAGGGCGATACAAGTGATAGCGGCCGGGAGGGATGATTGACCAGAAACGGTCGGGTTTGGCTGCCCGCGACCGGTCATGTTCCCGGGCACCGTCCGCACGTGAAAAAAGCAGGCAAGGTGCCTGTTTGCGGTCCTGTCCATCCGGAGGGCCGTCCCGCCGGGATTCACGAATGTCCGTTTGGGGTGGTGCGGCGGACCGGCTCCTGCCCGCTTCGGCCTTCCGGCCGACCGCCGACGGCGATATCCGCTCCGTCGGCGCCGGCGGAGCGGACAGGGGGCAGGGCCCGTGGACGGCGACGCCGACCGGGCACCGGAGTCCGGTGAGCAGGCGGTCACGGGGCCACCCGAGACGGCACCCGGGCCCCCACCTGCCGCTGTCGGCCGGAGAACGCGAGACGGTCCACCGACCACGTCGGTGGACCGTCTCGCTGAAGAGCGGGGCTAGCGGGGCCGGGGAAGGATGTCCGCGGAAACGTGGCCGACCGGGGACAGGCTGCATTCCACGGCCCGCGCCGCCCGGATGGTGACGCCCACCTCCAGGGGAACCCGCGGCGGCGCCTCGGCGAAGCGGTACCGCTGGAGCAGCGTCGCCGTCGCGAGCTTCATCTGCAGCATGGCGAAGTGGTTGCCGATGCAGGAGCGCGGGCCGCCGCCCAGCGGGAACCAGGCGTAGCGCGGCCGGTGGCTCTCCTCCTCGGGACGGAAGCGGTCGGGGAGGAACCGCTGCGGGTCCGGCCAGTAGGAAGGGTGGCGGTGCGTCACCCAGGGCGACACGTATACGTAGGCCCCCGCCGGTATCGCGTGCCCGTCGACGACCGTCGACCGCACCGCCCGGCGGATGAGGACCGGCGCCGCGGGATACAGGCGCATGGCCTCCTTGAGCACCCGCTCGACCGTGGGCACCTCGTCCAGGTCCGCCGGGGTGGGGCGGCGTCCGCCGAGGACGGAGCGCACCTCGTCGCGCACGGAGTCCTGGACGTCCTGGTGCCGCGCCAGCAGGTACATGGTGAACGTGAGGGACGTCGCCGTGGTGTCCGAGCCGGCCAGCAGGAAGACCAGCACCTGGTCGCGCAGTTCTTCGTCGGTGAGGGGGGTGTCCTCGTCGCTGCGCGCGTTGATGAGCAGGGTCAGCAGGTCGGTCCCCGCCTCGTGGTCCGAGGCGCCGCCGCGCCGGCGCTGCTCGATCAGACGGTCGCACAGCGCGTGCAGCTCCCGCTGGGCCGCGCGCGCCCGGCGGTTGGCGGGTGTGGGGAAGGAACGGGGCAGGTTCAGCGGCATGAGGCCGCGCCGGAGGGTGTACGTGCCGAGCACGGGCATGCAGTGGCGCACCACGTCCTCCGCCTGTTCCGCGTCCGCGCCGAAGAGGATGCGGGTGATCATCCTCACGGTGAGCCGGCTCATGTCCTCGTTGAGGTCGGGCCGCCGGCCGGGATCGGCCTCCCACGCGGCGCACAGGGCGTCGACCTCGTCGCACACGGTCGTGGCGTACTCCGCCACCCGCTTCTTGGTGAACAGCGGTGAGAGCAGGCGGCGCTGCCTGATGTGGTCGTCGTCGAGACTGCTGAGCAGGCCGTTGCCGAAGGTCTGCCGCATCTCCAGCGAGAAGCGGTCGTCCTTGCGGAAGTTGGCCGACTGGCCGGCCAGCACCTGCTGGGCGCCCGCGGCGGAGAAGACGAAGTGGATCGTCGTGCGCAGTCCGGGCGGCCCGGACACGATCCGCACCACGTCACCGTGCTCGCTCCGGGCGCGCTCGTACGCGCCCAGCGGGTCTCGCCTCAGGTCCAGCAGTGAGCCCAGCAGCGGCAGGCCGTCGGCAGTGGGTACCTCGATCGCGTTCGTCTCCATCCCTGGCGTCCCTTTCCCTGGCTCGGCGTGCAAGGCGGTGGCCGGACCGGCTCCCGCGGAGCCGTCGGACCGCCGGCCTCTGCGTCCATTGCACGCCGGGCCGCTCGCCGTCCGACAGGGGCGCCCGGCTCGCGTCCGTCCTGCGCGGCCCACGCTTGTGCGCTTGTGTGCCGTAGCGCGGGCAGGCGCCGCCTGGGCGGCGGTCCGTCACCCGGGGCGTCGCGCCGTTCACACCGCGAGGCGCTCCGGGGAGTTCTGGTACCTGGTGTAGCCGTCCAGGCGGCCGAGGGTCGACCGCGCGGCGGGCCGCCGTGCGTAGGGCAGCAGCCTGATGCGCAGGTCGTCGAGCCGGTCGGCGGTGCGCGGGCAGCAGATCCGGCCGTAGTGGTCGAGCAGTTGGTGGACGGAGGCGCAGGCACGGTCCAGCCGTCCTTCCCGCAGATGGATCCCGCCGAGTTTGGCGAGTGTCAGCGCGCGGGCGCGGTGCGCGCTCGGCGGCCGGTGGCGCAGGGACGCGGCGAGGGCCTGGCCGGCCGCGGCGAAGTCGCCGAGGCTCTCGTGCACATGGCCCCGCTGGTAGTGCAACGCGGCCATGGGGTAGCCACTGAACGGCGCGGAGGGGCCGTCCTGTCCGCCGTGCAGCGCCATCGCGTCGGAGAGCGCCGCGAGCGACCGGCGTTCGTCTCCGGCCGTCGCGTGCACCACGGCCAGGTGGCTCATCAGGTACGCCCGGATGGGCGGCGGAGCGTCCTCCGGCGCGGCCGACCACGCCGCACGGGCGACCGCCGTGTTCCGGTGCCCGAGCTGGCCGGACTGCGCGCTCAGCGCCCGCAGGGTGACGGCGTACTGGGTGCGGTCGCCTGCCTCGACGGCCAGCTGTGCGGCCACGTGGAAGTACTGCTGGGCCGTTCCGTTCTGCCGGCAGTCCGCGGACATGCGGGCCAGCAGATGGGTCAGCCGGGAGAGTTTCCCGAGGAGCAGCGCGTGGGTCCGCCGGTCGGTCCGGGCGGCGAGGAAGGCGGCCCCGTCCGTGGCCAGATAGGTGGCCAGGGCGGTGCGTCCGTGTGCCCCGCCGTAGGTGTCGATGGTCTCCGCGTAGTACGTGATGGTGTGCGTCAGGGCCGCCAGATCGCCCGGGCCGAGCCGCCAGTCGCCCCCGGCGGGCCTCGGCTCGGACTCGGTCCAGACCGGAGGGGCGCTGTTCGGGCGGAAGGGAAGTGCGCGGAACGCCGCCCTGGTCTCCGGACCGGTGTCCGCCGCGGTCAGCATCGCCAGCGCGTCTCGGCCGCTGCCGCCGGTCGCGCGCAACGCGTCCGTCGGCTCGTCGGGAACCCGGGCCAGTCCGGTCTCCTGGACGCTGACCCGCCGGCCGAGCCGCCGGGTCAGGATCTCCGCCACCAGCGCGGGCACCGGGGCCGGGGGCCGGGAGCCGGCCAGCCATCCGGCGACCGACTTGCGGTTGTACCGGAGCACCCGCTTGTTCTCCGCCGCGGCGAGGTTGACGGACCGGGCCAGCGTCTCGCCCGACATATCCGCTTCCCTCATGAGCCTTTTCAGCTGCTGATTCGGATGACTGCGTGACATGACGACCCTTCCGAGCACATTTCGGTAGCAGAAGCGGAATCCGCCGGTAACGACTCTGCAACCGGGACTGTCATAATGCTGCGCCCATCCGTCGAACCCCATCCCGGGACGGAGGACCGCTTGTCGTGTAACCGCATTCGCTAAACAGGTAACCGATTATTTTCAGCCACTCTGCTCGAATCGCCGGAATGCGGCCGCCGCACGGCGGAGAACCGTGCGCCGGGCCGCACATTCACAATTTCACAAATGAACGACCCGTGGGACACCGGAACCCGGGAAAGCCCTTGGCGCCGTGAAGCGGCCGCTGCTTGACTTCAGGTGTCGGCGGAACGGGGAATTCGTCTCCTCGAATAGCGAAACCCGTTCCCCGGGGATCGCGCGGCGCGCTTCCCCGTCCCCCGGCACAGAACCGGCACTCGGAGGCCGGCACGGAGAACGACGCGGCGCCCACGGGAACCGCCTGCTCCGCCGACACCGGAACCGGGCCGGGCTCCCCCGTACGACCGCGCAAGCCGGCCGCGAGCGCCCCGGTGCCCGCGGCCGCCGCACGAAGTCTCACCGCAGAACGGCCCGGAGCAGCCGCGGGCCGGCACGCCGCACCCGTCATGACCCGACCAGTGGGAGTGGAGACGACGTCCATGAACCAGGCAGAGGTCCTCGGCGCCCCGGCCGCGGACACCGTCAGGGAGACCCTGGCCGAGTGCAGAGCGGCCACTCTTCCCGCCCTGCGCAACGCGGTCGAGAGCCTGCACCCCCGGCTGGCGCGCATCAGCGCCTACCACCTGGGCTGGTGCCGCCGCGACGGCACGCCCACCGACGGCCACGCCGGAAAGATGCTGCGCGGCACGCTGGCCCTGCTCGCCGCGCGGGCGTTCGGCGCGAGCACGGCGTCCGCGGTGCCCGGCGCGGTCGCCGTCGAACTGGTGCACAACTTCTCCCTGTTGCACGACGATCTGATGGACGCCGACGAACTGCGGCGCGGCCGCCCCAGCGCCTGGGTGGTCTTCGGACGAGGGCCCGCCGTACTGGCGGGCGACGCGCTGCTGGGCCAGGCGTTCCGGGTCATCACCGAGGTCCGCGGGACCCCCAGGCAGCCGGCGACCGCGGTGATGGTGGCGGCGGTGGACGACATCATCCAGGGGCAGGCCGCCGACCTGGAGCTGGACGGCTGCCCGGTGGACGAGGTGGACACCGGTGACTACCTGGCCGTGTGCGCCAAGACCAGTGGCCTCCTCGGCGGCTGCCTCGAGGTCGGCGCGCTTCTCGCCCACGCCCCCGCGCCGGTGGCACGCATGCTCCGCTCCGCCGCCCGGGACCTGGGAGTGGCGTGGCAGATCGCCGACGACGTCGAGAGTCTGTGGGGAGATCCCGCCGTCAGCGGCAAAGCCGCCCACGGTGACCTGCGCAGCGGCAAGAGGACCTATCCCGTCATCGCCGCGCTGCGCTCCGGCACCGAGGCCGGCGCCCGGCTGACAGCCCGGCTGAGCGTCACCGATACCCCTGCCGAGGCCGAACTGGCCTCGCTGGCTCGCCTGGTCGAGGAGGCGGGCGGGCGCGAGGCGGCCGAGCGGGCCGCCCGCCGCTACCTCGACCAGGCCCTGCACACGCTGAACCGGGCGGGGGGAGAGGCGGGCACCGTCAAGACCCTGACCGCCCTGTTCCGCCATGTGCTGGCCCGCCACGAACACTGGACGACCCGGCTCCCGGCCGCCTCCGCCACGAAGGGAGCGGCTCTGTGAACGCGGCCGAGGCCACCGGCACGGCGACGGCAACGGGCGCCCGCACGGCCCCCGCCGCCGACGCCGCCCCGCAGGTGTGGCTCCACCACGCCAGGGAGGTGACCGACCCGGTGCTACGGGAAGCGGTGGACTCCCTGCACCCGCAGGCACGTGTCGTCGCCGGCTACCACCTGGGATGGTGGGACGCGCACGGCCGGCCCGTCACCGACGGCTGGGGCAAGGCCGTACGCCCCGCCCTCGCGCTGCTCTCCGCACGGGCCCTCGGCGCCCCGTGCGGAACCGGCGCGCACTGCGCCGCGGCCGTGCAACTCGCCCACGACTCATCGCTGTTGCACGACGACATCATCGACCGCGACGACATGCGCCGGCACCGGCCCGCCGCCTGGCGCGCCTTCGGCGTCGCCGACGCACTGCTGGCCGGGGACGCCATGCTCGCCCTGGCGGTCTCCCTGGTCCACCGCGACACCCCGGACTCCCCGGCTGTCCCCTCGCTGAACGAAGCCGTGCAGCAGTTCATCGGCGGGCAGTTCGAGGACATGGGGTTCGAGGAACGGACCGAGGTGTCCCTCACCGAGTGCACCACCATGGCGGCGCGAAAGACCGGCGCGCTCATGGGTGCCGCGTGCCGCATGGGGGCCCTGGCGGGCGGGGCCGACGAGGGGCCGGCGGCGGAACTGGACGCCTTCGGCCGGTCCCTCGGCCTGGCCTTCCAGCACGTCGACGATCTGCTCGGCATCTGGGGCGACCCCCGGACGACGGGCAAACCGGCCGGCGCCGACCTCCACGCCCGCAAGAAGAGCCTGCCGGTGGTGGCCGCCCTGGAGTCGGACACGCCGGAGGCCGCCGAGCTGGCCGAACTCTACGCCCGCGACCCCGCCTCGGACGACGCCGGCATGCTCCGGCGTGCCGCCTCCCTCGTCGAGCGTGCCGGAGGGCGGCAGCGGGCCGGCGGCCTGGCGCGCCGGCACCTGGCCGAAGCGCTGGACCACCTCGACGCCACCGGCCTGCCCGCCTCCGGCACCCGTCCGCTGCGCGCGCTCGCCGCGTGGCTGGCCCTCCGCGACCACTGACGGCGGCGCCCCGGCGGAACGCGCACCAGCGCACCGCCGTCCGGCGGGCACGCCGACGACACGCCGCGCCCGCGTACCACCGCACCACCGTCCGGCCGGCACGCCACCGTGTGCCCTTCCGCGCGCGAACGGCCCGCCGACCCGCCCGGCCGGTCCAGCCCTGCCGTCCGCCCCGGCCGGTGGACGCCCCGGCCGCTCTTTCCGTCCCTGCCGCGCCCGGCCGTGGGCCGGCACCCACCCGGCCCACGGCCGGGAAAGGAGAGACATCGTGCACAGCCCGGTCTCCGACCCGGTCCTCGACACCGTCCTGCCCCGATGGCCCTTCCCCGCCGCACCCGCACGCGACCCCGGCGACATCGCCGCCGTCGAAACCGGCGGGGCGGAGTGGGCGAGGCGCCTGGGACTGATCGACTCCGGCGACCCCCGGCACCCGCTGCGCCGCCTGTGCGCGGGTGAGCTGGTCAGCCACGGCTATCCGCGCGCGGACACCGGTATCCGCGTACTGATCACCCAGTGGACGATGTGGTACTTCAACCTCGACGACCACTTCGAGGACGGAGCCGCGGGCGCCAGCGCCGCCGCCGCCGACCGGGCGGCGGCCCCGCTCAGGCGGCTGGTGGACGCCGCCAGGCACCACGAGCCGCCGCCCGCCCCCGAGGACGCCCTCCAGCGCGCGCTGGCGGACCTGCTGGAGCGGACCGCGCAGCACATGGCGCCGGTGCAGTTCGGCGAACTCCTCGCGCACCTGGACGACTACTTCACCTCCCTGGTCGTGGAGTCCGACTACCGGGCGCGCGGGGTCCTGCCCGGCGTCGACTCCTACATCGCGCTGCGCCGTGACACCGGGCCGGTGCTGCCGTTGCTGGACTTCGTGGAGCAGGCCGAGTCGGTGCGGCTGCCGGCGCGCTTCTACGGCACCCCCGAGTACACCGAGATGATCGGCTGTGCGGCCGACATCGCCTCCTGGATCAACGACCTGTGCTCGGTGTCGAAGGAACTGGACCGCCCTGACGCCTACAACCTCGTGGTCCTGCTGCACCGCCTGGAGGGCATGTCGCTCCAGGACGCCGCCGCCGAGACCCTGAACCGCATCGAGCAGCGGGTGACGGCGCTGAAACGGGCGTTGCGGCAGGCCGGCGGTCCCACCGGCACGGGCGGCCCCTACACCGTCGCTGAGAAGGCGGCCCTGAGGACCTGGGCCGACGGACTGCTCAGCTTCCAGAACCACGTCGAGTGGTACCTGCGGCACGGGCGCTACGACCGGGACGAGCCCCGCTCGGAGGTCCCCGCGTGACCGGCGGCCGAACCGACCCGGAGGGCACGCTCCCCACGGCGTCGCGCGAAGCCGGGCCACCCCTGCGCGGACGCCCGCACGTCGTCGTGGTCGGCGCGGGCATCGCCGGCCTCACCAGCGCCTTCCTCCTGCAGCGCCGCGGCTGCCGGGTCACCGTACTGGAGAGCTCCGGGCCGGAGTACGTCGGTGGCCGGATGAGCTCCGTGCGGCGCGGCGGGTTCTTCGTCGACACCGGCGCCTCCCTGCTGTCGCGGCGCTACCACGCGATGCTGCGGCTCGCCGAGCTGGCCGGGGTCGGCGACCGGCTGCTGCCCTCCTCCGACGTCGTCGGGCTGATGCGCGACCGGCGGGTGCACCACGTACGGGTCGGTTCCCTGCCCCGCATGGCCACCGGGTTGCTGCGGTTCGCGCCGTTCCCGTCCGACCTGCCCAAGCTGATGCTGGACCACCTGCGGGTACGGCGCTCGCTGGACTGGTACGACATGTCCGCGGCGGCCCGTCACGACGGCGAGTCCGTCGCCGGATACGCGGTCCGCCGCGGGCTGCGGCCGGGCACGGTGGACCACCTGCTGGACCCCCTGTGCATGCTCGCCTCGCTCCAGGACGTCGAACGCACCTCGTCCGTCGCGCCGTTCATGCTGCTCAACTCCCTGCTGGGGGGCGGCGGCCTGTTCACCTTCCGCGGCGGGGTCGGACTGCTGCCGCGGCTCCTCGCCGCCCAACTGCCCGTCACCTACCACGCCACGGTGCGCCAGGTCGAGGAGAGCGCCACCGGGGTCGCGGTCACCTGGCAGGCGCAGGACGGGACGGGGGAACACACGGAGCGGGCCGACGCCTGTGTGCTGGCCGTGCCCGCCTCCCTGACACCGGACCTCTACGGCCAGATGCAGCGGCAGTTCAGCGATTTCTTCCGGCACGTCGAGTACACCGGCAGCGTCCACGTGGCCTTCGGCCTGGACCGGCCCACCGCCGAGAAGGCCGTGATGGTCAACGTCCCGCGTTCCGAACACCCCGCGCTCGTGGGCGTGATCCTGCCGCACAACACCGCTCCCGGCCGGGTGCCGCAGGGGCGGGGGCTGGTCATGGCGCACTTCCGGGGATCCTGGTCGGACCGCCACCGCGACCTGCCGGAGGAGCGGCTCGTCGACCACGCGCGGTCGGCTCTGCGGGCCGTGGGACTGACACCCGAGACCGAGGACCACACCGTCATGACCCACGTGATGCGTCCCGGGCGCTGCGTGGTCTTCCGCCGGCCCGGCGACTACCGCGAGATCGCCCGGCTCGGTTCGGCCTGGCCGGCCACCTCGCGGGTCCGGCTCGCCGGCGGCGACTTCTTCACCCAGTCCAGCACGCATCACAGCGTCTGCTCGGCGGTGCGGGTGTCCCGCCAGCTCTGGGAGCGGCTGGAGGCGGCGCCCCCGCCGGCCCGGCCGTACGCACCTCCAGCCGTCTCCGCTCGGACGAAAGGAACGCAGTGAACACCACGGGCACCAAGGAACCGATCATCGTCGTGGGGGCCGGCATCGCCGGCATGACCGCGGCCTTCCGCCTCCAGCAGGCCGGGCACCCGGTCCGCGTCCTGGAGGCCGAGGACCGCGCCGGAGGCCGGATGCGCACGGTGGAGCACCGCGGCTACCACATGGACCTGGCCGCGATCCTGCTGATCGAGAACTACACGCAGATGCGCGACCTCGTGCGTGACCTCGGCATCGAGGACACCACCCTGCGCACCAACAACCAGGTCGGGATCCGCCGCGAGGGCCGCGTCCACCGGCTGCGGGCGAACCGGCCCACCGACCTCAAGCGCTCGGGTCTGCTCCCCTGGACCTCGCTTCCCGCCATGGTGCGGCTGCAGTCGGACCTCAACAAGTACGCGAACCGGCTGCGCTGGGACAGCGACATGGGCGAGGCGGCCGCCCTCGACACCGAGACCGCCGCCGCCTACGCGGAACGCCGGCTCGACACGCAGTTCCGCGACTGGGTCGTGGACCCGATGAGCGCCATGTTCTTCAACTCGCCCCCCGACCTGTCCGTGGTCAACTTCCTGTTCTCGATGCCGGCCGTGAACTCCACCTGGTTCAACTTCCACGACCGGGTGGACACCCTCACCACGACACTCGCCTCCCGGCTCGAGGTGGAGACCCGTGCCGAGGTCACCCAGGTCGAGGAGACCTCGGACGGCGTCCGGGTGCACTGGCGGCGGGAGGGCGAGCCCGAGCGCACCGAGGAGGCCGCCGCCGCGGTGGTCGCCCTGCCGGGCCCGGTGGCCGCCCGGCTCTGCCCGGGCCTGACCCCGCCGACACGGGACTACCTGGCGAACGTGCCCTACGTACCCGACATCCACGTCTACTTCGGCGTCGACCGCGTCCCGGACGAGACGGCCACCTGCGTGCTCTTCCCGCAGCGCGAGCACCCCGACCTGGGCGTCATCACCTTCAACCACAACTTCGCGCCCGGCCGCGCCCCGCAGGGCCACGCCCTGCTGACCAGCTACTACCGCTATCCGTGGGCGATGCGGCACTGGGACGCCGACGACGAGAAGATCGAGGCGCTGACCCACGAGGTGCACCGGCAGGCCTGGCCGGAGATGGCCCGGCACATCGAGGCCCACCAGGACATGGCGTACGTGCAGCGCTGGAAGAACGCGGTCATCCTGCGCAAGCCCGGCGACTACGCGCGACTGCGCGACTTCAACCGCGGACTCGACCCCCGGTCGCGCATCCAGCTCGCCGGGGACTACCTCGCCTTCAGCGCGACCAACTCCAGCCTCGTCACGGGCGAGCGGGCCGCCGAGCGGGTGCGCGAGGTCGTCACCACCGGCGCGGTCGCCGCCGGCCGCCGTTAGACGACGCCCCGCCGCCCCGGGGCGAGCGGAACGAACGTCTCGTCGGTGCCCGTCCGGTCCCTCGCACCGGCCGTCCGCCCCGTGCGAGGGACCGGGCCGCCTCCCCGACCGTCCGCCGCAAGAGAGGAATGCAGATCATGTCCACGCACTGCACGTCCACGACCGAGGAGCAGCGGATCGCGACGGGCGAGGCGCACGGCAAGGCCATCCTGTTCGGTGAACACGCGGTGGTCTACGGCGCCCCGGCACTCGCGCTCCCGCTGCCGGAGCTGACCTGCCGGGCCACCGTGCGCCCCGCGACGGGGCCCGGCACCGGTGGCTCCCGCCTGCGTCTGGTCTCCCCTGAACCGCACGGCACCCCGAGGGAGACGGCGGGAGACGTACCCGAGGAGCTCTCGCTGCTCCTGCGGGCCTTCGCCGAACGAGCGGGCCTCGGGGCGCCCCCCGCCCTGGAGATACGCCTCGACAGCCGCATCCCGCCGTCCCGCGGCCTGGGATCCAGCGCGGCGAACGCCCGCGCGCTGGTCCGGGCGCTCGACGCGCTCTGCGGGACCGGCCTGGACGAAGAGGATGCCTTCGACCTGGTCCAGGTGGCCGAGCGGTCCGCGCACGGCATGGCCAGCGGCATCGACGCGTTGGCCACGGGCCGCGAGCGGCCGGTGCTCCTCGCGGACGGCCGGGCCCGTACCCCGTCGGTGGGTGCCGGATTCCACGTCGTCGTGGCCGACAGCGGCAGCGGCGGCGGCACCAGGAGAGCCGTCGGGATGCTGCGGGACGCCTTCGCGCGAAACCCCGACCACCGCACGCGGTTCGTCCACCGCTCGACCGGATTCGCCCGGGCCGCGCTCGACGACCTGGCGGCCGGTCGTCTCCCGTCCCTGGGCCGGCGCCTCACCGACTGCCACCGGATGCTGGCCGGCCTCGGCCTGACCACCGACCGTACCGACGCGCTCGCCCGCACCGCCCTCGACGCGGGCGCGCTCGGAGCCAAGATGAGCGGCGGCGGACTCGGCGGCTGCGTCGTGGCCCTGACCACGAGTGCGGCGCACGCCGAGTCGGTGTCCACCGCACTCGCCGGGCGAACGGGCGCCCGCACCTGGACGGCCACCGTCCCGGAGGGGGCCGGACATGACGGCCGGTGAGACGGCGGTGGCCGTCGCGCACCCCAACATCGCCCTGATCAAGTACTGGGGCAAACGCGACGAGCGGCTGGTCCTGCCCGTCACCGACAGCCTGTCGCTGACGCTCGACGTGTTCCCCACGACGACCGCGGTCCGGCTCGACCCGGACGCCGCGGAGGACCACGTCGTCATGGACGGCGTCCTCGCGCGGGGCGAGGCACTGCGCCGCGCCACCGCCTTCCTGGGCCTGGTGCGCGAGCGCGCCGGGCGCCGGGAACGGGCCGTGGTCGACACCCGCAACACCGTGCCCGTGGGAGCCGGACTCGCCTCCTCCGCCAGTGGGTTCGCCGCCCTGGCCCTGGCTGCCGCTCACGCCTACGGCCTGCCCGGCGACGCCGAGGAGCTGTCCCGGCTGGCCCGCCGCGGATCCGGATCGGCCGCGCGGTCCGTCTTCGGCGGCTTCGTCGTCTGGCACGCCGGTGACCCCGACGCCCCCGACCCCGACCGTGCCTCCTACGCCCAACCGGTCACCGACGCCCGTCTGGACGCCGCGCTGGTCGCCGTCGTCCTGGACGAGGGTCCCAAACCCGTGTCGAGCAGGGAGGCCATGCGGCGCACGGTCGCCACCTCCCCGCTCTACCGGGACTGGGTGACGGGCAGCCGCACCGACCTGGCCCGCATGCGCGCGGCGCTGCGCGCCGGCGACATGGCGACGGTCGGCGCGATCAGCGAGCGCAACGCCCTGGGCATGCACGCCACCATGGAGGCCGCGCGGCCCGCCGTCCGCTACCGCACCGCCGACACGGACGCGGTGCTCGGCCATGTCCGCCGGCTGCGCGCGGAGGGCCTGGGCGCCTGGGCGACGATGGACGCCGGACCCAACGTCAAGGTGCTGTGCGCGTCCGCGGACGCGGAACGGGTCGCCGCCCGGATGCGCGAGGTCACCGACGCCCGGGTGGTGGTGGCACGCGGCGGCCCGGGTGCCAGGCTCCGGCGGGTGACCACCTGATGGCGGCCCGGACCACCCGCCGCGCACCCGGAAAACTCCTGGTGGCCGGCGAGTACGCCGTCCTCGAACCGGGGCGGCCCGCCGTCGTCGTGGCGGTCGACCGGTACGTCACCGTCACGGTCACGGCCGCCGAGGACGCCGAGGACGCCGACGTCGTGATCGACTCCGATCTGCTGGGCCACGAGGTGCGGCTGCGTCGCGGCGGACAGGGTCTCCGGGCGCTGCCGGGACGGGATCCGGCCCTGGCGCGCGGTGTGCCGGCACACATCGTGTCGGTCGTGGAGACGATCGAGCAGCTGCGGACGGAACGGCGGCTCGGTCTGGCGCCGGTCCGGCTCTCGGTCCGCAGCGACCTGCACCGCGGTGGCGTCAAGACCGGGCTGGGATCCAGCGCGGCGGTCACCGTCGCGGCGGTCCGGGCTCTGGCGGACCACTACGGCATGCGGCTGTCCCGCGAAGACGTCTTCCGGCTCGCTCTGCTGGCCACCGTCCGGATCGACGCGGGGCCTTCGGGGGCCGACCTCGCGGCCGCGACCTGGCGAGGATGGGTGTCCTACCGGTCGCCCGACCGGCAGGCCCTGCTGACCGGCCTGCGGCGGCAGGGCGTCGCGCACACCCTGGGACAGCCCTGGAGCGGTTTCGCCGTCCGGCCGCTGCCGCCTCCCACCCGTCTCGCCCTGCACGTGGGCTGGAGCGGCCGTCCGGCGTCCACCACCGCGCTCGTCGCCGACCTCGCCACCCGGCGGGAGTGGCAGGGAGCGCTGCGGCTCCGCTTCCTCGACGACAGCGAACAGTGCGTGTCAGCCGCCGAACGGGCGCTGCTGCGGGACGAGCCGGCAGCCCTCCTGGACGCCGTGCGCACCGCCCGCGGCCTGCTGGACCGGCTCGACGCCGAGACCTCCCTCGGCATCGTCACCGCTGACCTGCGGCGTCTCTGCGAGGTGGCCGAGTCCTGCGGCGCCGGCGCCAAACCCTCCGGCGCGGGCGGCGGCGACTGTGGCATCGCCCTGCTCCCGGCCCACCGCTCCGCGGCGCTGCTGCGCCTGCGCTGGACGGCGGCCGGCATCACCCCCCTGCCGCTCGGCGTGACCGCCGGCGCCGGCGCGGACCCCGGTCCCGAGGACCGGACCGTCCCCGACGCCGCCCCTTCCCCGCGAGGACACATCCGATGACCGCACACCGCAAGGACGACCACGTCCGGCTCGCCCACGCCCAGCACACCGCCGGGAATGAGCCGCCACTGCCCGGGGGGCCTCCGCGGCCGAGCCAGTTCGACGAGGTGCGCTTCGTGCACCACGCCCTGGCCGGCACCGACCGCGAGAAGGTCTCGCTGGCGACCCGCTTCGCCGGGATCGAGTGGCCGGTCCCGCTGTACATCAACGCCATGACCGGCGGCAGCGCGCGCACCGGCGAGATCAACCGGGACCTGGCCGTCGCCGCCCGTGAGACCGGACTGCCCATCGCCACCGGCTCCATGAGCCCCTATCTCAAGGACCCCGACACGGCGTCCACCTTCACCACCGTGCGCCGCCGGCACCCGGACGGCTTCGTCCTGGCCAACCTCAACGCCGAGGCCACCCCCGAACAGGCCCGCCGGGCCGTGGGCCTGCTGGAGGCCGACGCCCTGCAGATCCACCTCAACGCCGTGCAGGAGACCGTCATGCCCGAGGGCGACCGGTCCTTCGCGCACTGGGCCACCGGCATCGAACGCATCGCCGCCGCCGTCGACGTACCCGTCGTCGTCAAGGAGGTCGGCTTCGGACTGAGCGGACGGACCGTGCGCGAGCTGGCCTCGCTCGGGGTGCGCGCCGCCGACGTGGCCGGCAGTGGCGGAACCGACTTCGCCCGCATCGAGAACGGCCGCCGGAAGCGGCCCGACTACGCCTACCTGGCGGGCTGGGGCCTGAGCACCCCGGCCGCGCTCCTCGACGCCCGTGACCGCGGTCTGCCGCTCCTCGCCTCCGGCGGCGTCCGCAACCCCCTCGACGTCGCCCGCGCGCTGGCTCTCGGCGCCCGCGCCGTCGGCGCCTCGGGCCCCTTCCTCACCACGCTCCTCGACGGCGGTGTGGACGCCCTCGTACGGCACATCACCACCTGGCTGGACCAGCTCACCGCCCTCATGACCCTGCTCGGCGCGCACACCACGGACGCGCTCGCCGACTGCGACGTCCTGCTCACCGGATCACTGCGCGCCTTCGCCATCGACCGCGGCCTGACGACGGCCGCGCGGAAAGGAGTCACCGCATGACCCTCACGGCGGAACCGTCAACCGGCCTCTCGGCGGCGGGCGTCCCCCTGCGCTGGGTGGGCCCCGTACGCCTCAGCGGCAACGTCACCACCACCGAGACCGAGGTGCCCCTGGCCACCTACGAATCCCCGCTGTGGCCCTCCGTCGGCCGCGGCGCCAAGATCTCCCGGCTGGTCGAGGGCGGCATCCGCGCCACCCTCGTCGACGAGCGGATGACGCGGTCGGTCCTGGTGGAGGCCGACGACGCGGCCACCGCCCACGCCGCGGCCCGCGCGGTCCAGGAGGACCTCCCGCGGCTGCGGGAGATCACCCGGGCGAGCAGCCGCTACGCCCGGCTCCTCGAGGTCCGCCACGAGATCACCGGGCCGCTGCTGTTCATCCGCTTCGCGTTCGCCACCGGCGACGCCTCCGGCCACAACATGGCCACCCTCGCCTCCGACGCCCTGCTGGCCCATCTGCTCGCCACCGTGCCCGGCATCCGGTACGGCTCCATCTCCGCGAACTACTGCACCGACAAGAAGGCCACCGCCGTCAACGGCATCCTCGGCCGCGGGAAGAACGTCGTCGCCGAGATCCTGGTGCCCCGGCACGTCGTGGAGTCGCACCTGCGCACGACCGCCGACCGGATCACCGCCCTCAACATCAACAAGAACCTCGTGGGCACCCTGCTGGCCGGCGGCATCCGCTCCGCCAACGCCCACTACGCCAACATGCTCCTCGCCTTCTACCTGGCCACCGGCCAGGACGCGGCGAACATCGTGGAGGGCTCCCAGGGCGTCACCTACACCCAGGACCGGGACGGAGACCTCTACTTCTCCTGCACCCTGCCCAACCTGATCCTCGGCACGGTCGGCAACGGCAAGGGCCTCGGCTTCGTCGACGCCCACCTCACCCGGCTCGGCTGCCGCGAGGACCGGCCCGCCGGCGAGAACGCCCAGCGGCTCACCGTCCTCGCCGCCGCCACCGTCCTGTGCGGCGAACTGTCCCTGCTCGCCGCGCAGACCAACCCCGGCGAACTGATGAAGGCCCACAACCGATTCGAACGCGCCACGGGAGACGCACATGTCCGCTGAGACCGCCATCGGCATCCACGACCTGTCCTTCCGCACCACCAGCCTCGTCCTGCCCCATACCGAACTGGCCCGCTCCAACGGCACCGACGTCGCCAAGTACCACAAGGGCCTGGGGCAGCGGGCGATGAGCGTCCCCACCGCCGACGAGGACATCGTCACCATGGCGGCCGCCGCCGCGCTGCCCCTGGTGCAGCGGCACGGCCCCGGCCGCATCCGCACCGTCGTCTTCGCCACCGAGAGCTCCATAGACCAGTCGAAGGCCGCCGGTGTGTACGTCCACTCGCTGCTGGGACTGCCGCCGCACGCCCGCGTCGTCGAGGTCAAGCAGGCCTGCTACGGAGCAACCGCCGCACTGCAGTTCTCGGCGGGACTGGTCCACCGCGACCCCGATCAGCAGGTCCTCGTCATCGCCAGCGACATCTCCCGCTACGACCTCGACAGCCCCGGCGAGGCCACCCAGGGTGCGGCGGCCGCCGCCATGCTCGTCTCGGCCGACCCCGCCCTGCTCGAACTCACCGGCCCCTCGGGCCTGTTCACCGCCGACGTGATGGACTTCTGGCGCCCCAACTACCGCGCCACGGCCCTGGTCAACGGCAAGGAGTCGGTCACGGCCTACCTCGACGCGGTCGAGGGCGCCTGGCGCGACTACCAGGATCGCGGCGGCCTGCCGCTGGAGGACTTCCGCACCTTCTGCTACCACCAGCCCTACACCCGGCTGGCCTTCAAGGCCCACCGGGCGCTCCTGGAGACGTGCGGGGCCGGCCCGGACGAGGAAGCGCTGCAGCACGCCGTGGCCCCCACCACCCGCTACAACGAGACCGTGGGCAACAGCTACACGGCCTCCGTGTACCTGGCCCTCACCGCTGCCCTGGAGAACTGCCCCGATCTGGACGGCCGGACGCTGGGCCTGTTCAGCTACGGCTCCGGCAGCGTCGCCGAGTTCTTCGCCACCCGGGTGCGCCCCGGCTACCGGTCACACCTGCGCGGCGACGCGCACGGGGAGGCCGTCGGCGCCCGACAGGCCATCGACTACGAGACGTACCGCGGGCTGCGCCTGCACAGCCTGCCCACCGACGGCAGCTGGTACGAGCTGCCCCACCAGACCCGTGGCCCGTTCCGGCTGGCGGCCCTCCGCGACCACCAGCGCATCTACGAGGCGGCCTGACCGGCAGCGGTTCCCCGGCGCCGGCGGCGCGGACTCCGGGGCCGGAACCGGCACCGGGCGCCCGACGCGCGGCGGCGCCCCTCGGACCGATTGGAGACGAGTCGACATGAGCAGTCCTTCAGCCGCTGTCCCCGCCGCGGGAGCCGTCGGTGTGCTCGGCACCGGTTCCTGCCTGCCCGGAGACGTCGTCACCAACGAGGACGTGGGTACGCCGGCCGGGGTGACGCCGGAGTGGATCGAGCAGCGCACGGGCATCCGGGCGCGCCGCCGGGCCAAGCCCGACGACGTCACCTCCGGCCTCGCCACGGCCGCCGCCCGCACCGCGCTGGCCGCGGCCGGCATCGGGGCCGGTGACCTCTCCCTGATCGTGGTGGCGACCTCCACTCCGGACTCCCCGCAACCCCCGACCGCCACCGCGGTCGCCGCCGGACTCGGTGTCCCACCCGGCACGCCCGCCTACGACATGAACGCCGTGTGCAGCGGCTTCGTCTTCGCCCTGGTCGCGGCCGAACGGATGCTGCACGGCACCGCGGGGCACGCCCTGGTCGTCGGTGCCGACATCTACTCCCGCATCCTCGACCCGGCCGACCGCCGCACCGCGGTCCTGTTCGGTGACGGCGCGAGTGCCGTCGTCCTGGGCCCCGTCCGCGGCAGGGGCGTCATCGCCACCCGCCTGGCGTCGTTCCCCGACCACCGTGACCTGATCCGCGTCCCGGCCGGCGGCAGCCGGATCCCGGCCTCGCCCGAATCCCTCGCGGGGGGCCTGCACTACTTCACGATGGACGGCCGGGCCGTGCGCGCCTTCGTCGAGGACCACGTCGCACCGATGATCGACGGCTTCCTCCAGGATCACGGTGCTCCGGCGTCCGGAGCGGACGCGCCCCGTGTCCACTTCGTGCCCCACCAGGCGAACGGCCGCATGATCGAGAAACTGGCGGCCGGTCTCGGCTTCCCGCCGGAACGCGCCCATGCGACCGTCCGGGAGTACGGCAACACCGGTGCGGCGTCGGTGCCCGTGACCCTCGACCACGCGGCGAGCCGTCTGGCGCCGGGCGATCTCGTTCTGCTGGCCGGGTTCGGCGGAGGCATGGCCGCCGGACTTGCCCTCCTCGAATGGGGGCCCCGAGGCCTCCGCCCGGCACGGCCGACCGGGGCCTGACCGGAGGAGATCACGGCGGGCATGGGGCGCCGGTCGGCCACGCTGACCGTCCCCGTGGACGGCGGAACGGCTCGTGTGCAGGTCATGGGTGGCGGGGGGGCCCGGCGGGGGGGCGGGGGGGCCCCCGGGGGGGGGGGGGCGGGGGGGGGGGGCGCCCCCCACCCCCCCGGGGGGCCCAGTATAGATTGG